>NZ_CP157575.1:1727500-1905000 GCF_051628905.1 Asaia sp. BMEF1
CGGGGCTTGGGCGGATCATGGGATTTCCCTGGTGGCGGGCTTTGACGGATCCGCTTGGCATTCCCGCCATTTTCGACGCTGACGACGCCCCTGCGCTTGCCGCCTCGGCGCTGAGAGGGGGCGCGCGATGGGTCGTCTACACAGAATCGGGTCCGACACTGGAGACACTGATGGCCTTGGCAGCAATCTGCAACGGTCATGTTTTGACAAGCCGCCCCGACGCCCTCACTCTTGGCAGACCGCCCTATAACGCCTACCGCATGGGGCAGCTCTCACAGTATCTGGCGCGCCAAAGCTAAGCGCCCCTCCTGACGGATCTTGCCCATGCTGCCTTGCGAACTCTACCTGGTCACAATGCCCGATTTCGACCCATCGCGCGAATTGGCTGATCTGGCGAAGGTTCTCTCGCGCTGGACACCTGCCGCGCTACGCCTCAGCACCACCGACGAAACCCGTGCCCGGAGCTGCGTCAACGCGATACGCGACACGGTACACGCCCATGGCACAGCGTTGATCCTCACCGATCTGCCAGCACTTGCGCATGAACTCGGCTGCGACGGTGTGCATCTCACCAGCAGCCCCGCCCAATGCCTGACCGCAAGGGAAGAACTTGGCCGCGATCTGCAGCTCGGGGTATTTTGCGGGACGAGCCGTGACGATGCCATGAATGCCGGCGAGCTTGGTGCCGATTATATCTCGATCGCCCCGAATGCGCCCGATCTGGTCGCCTGGTGGTCTCAGATGATGGAATTACCTATTATCGCCGAGGATATAGAGACCGAAGAACAGGCATTGGCCATGATCAAGGCCAATGCCGATTTCCTTGCCGTGCCCCTGAGCTTCGTCGATGCCGACGAGGCTGGAGCGCGACTGACCGCCATCATCAGCCGCGCGGCGGAAGAATTTCCTGGGTGATATAGAGTGTGCCGTTCGATTGCGGCGCCCCGTTAAGCCAAAGCTTCACGACCCGGCCCGTCGCATTCAGCAGCACGAACTGGCCGTCGGACCCGTCGCGCTGAATCGTCAGCATATCGCCTGACAGCGTTTTCAATCCGATCCGGTCGGCTTTGAGCCTGGTCATTGCCTTGTTCAGCGCTTTGGGCGACCAGTTGCCGCGTACGATCGTGAAACCGAGAAGCTGCTTGAGAAGCGCTGCATTCTGCGGAGCCATCAGCCCGCCCGGCACTTGGGCGGCATAACGTTCGAAAGGCTCATTGGGCAGAGCGAAAACGGTATAGGGCCCGTTACGCCCCAGACGCGGGAACATTCCCGTCTGACGCATGGCCTGACGATAATCCGCCAGTTCGAGAGACCCCGAGATATTTTCGATCAAGGGGCGATCCGCAAACGAAAAAGTCGGCGGCTCTTCGTAAGCCACTGGGCTGGAAGTCTCCGTCTTGGTCGAGGCGTGATACATATGCGCGCTGCTCACAGCAGGCATCTGCACAGCCACGAGCGAATTCGGATGCGGAAACGGATCCTGACGCGCGCTACTCTCACACCCCGAAAGCGCGAGAGCTGCACAGAGAAAACCGAGAACTGTCGTTCTTCTTTTTCTTGATGAAACCAGTGTCATGAGACTCAGCACCCGTCTCCACGCATGGTCCAGCCTACGACGCGACTGTTGGTCAGCTCGAACGTGGTTTGGCAAGTCGTGTTGTAATAGCTGGGTGGGAAGCCACCAAAGCCGCCGCCCCAGCCACCATAACCACCCCAGCCGCCGTAACCGCCATAGCCACCCCACGGGCCGCCACCCCAACCCCAGCCCCAGCCCCCTGTGCCGGGGGAGTAATTGGTCTCGTTATCGATATAGGCCAGGAAATCATGACCGCTGGCCTGATAGGTGCGGGTCGGCACACCGAAAGTGCGCAACACGTCCACATCGGCCTTGCCAATCATCGAATCCAGCACCTTGCGCTGCTGAACCGTCGGTACGTCGCACGCCGACAAAGTCAGCAAAGCGGCGCATGAGAGGAAAACTGTCTTCTTCATCATCCTGTTACCCTTTCCGAAGCTGAAGCCGCCTGCCGGATCAGTTCGAAGCTGGCGCCACTCTAGGCAATAGAAACGACTTTGCCCCCAGAAAAGGTTCATGGCTATCCGAAGGTTTAAGAAATCCACATAATGTCACAGAGTCTCGGGGCGCCAACCGCCAGCATGGCGAGCCGGTCGAAGCCTAGAGCGATCCCGCTGCATGGCGGAAGCGCCTCCAGATCGGCCAGAAATGCCTCATCGAGCGGCCAGTCCTGATCGGGGGCGAGCGCCAGACGCCGCGCGCGATCCGCTTCGAAACGCCCCCTCTGTTCCTGCGGGTCCGTCAGTTCCTCGAACGCATTGGCGAGTTCGATCCCGGCCGCATAAAGCTCGAAACGCAGCGCCACACGCGGGTCTTCGGGGTCGCGTCGTGACAGGGCGGCCTGTGCTGCGGGCCAATGCGTCAGAAATGTCGGGCGCTCACGCCCGATTTCAGGCTCGATCCGCTCCAGCAAAAGACGGAAGAACAGATCCTCCCAGTCTTCCCCAGGGCGCAAACCTGTCCCGGCTTCTTGCGCCAGACGCGCAGCATCGTCGCCGATCGCCAACAGATCCACCCCGACATAACGACTGAATGCCTCTGCCATGGTCAGACGCTCGAAAGGCGCCGCAAAATCGAGCGTGTTATCCCCATAGGTCAGACGCGGCGGCAGAAGCGCACGCAGCAGCGCCTCTGTTTCATCCATCAGAGAATCCAGCCCGGCGCCGGGTCGATACCATTCGAGCATGGTGAATTCGGGCGCGTGCAGGGCGCTCTGCTCGCCATTCCGCCAGACGCGGGCAAGCTGATAAACCGGCAGACCCGACGCCGCCACGATGCGCTTCATCGCAAATTCCGGGCTCGTATGCAGAAAACGGGTCTCACGCACGCCATCGGGCCGCTCAAGCTCAGTACGAAAACAGCGCAGATGCACCTCCTCGCCCGGCGTCGGCACGGCATAGGGCGTCTCGACCTCCAGATAGCCGCGTGAATCGAAAAACGCCCTGACACCCCGTAGCAGCAGCGCACGGCGTTGCAGCAAAGGCACCCTGTCGGAAATAGCCGTGCGGCAGGTCATGAAATGCGCTCTCCGGTTGCGAAAACTAAGGCGATTGCAGTACAGCCGCCTCATGGCAGAAAAGGTCAATCCCCCAACACTGCGCAGCGTGGCGCAACTCGTCGCGCATGGGCTCGTGCCTCAGGAGCAGAGCGCGGCGCTCGAAGACGTAGCCAAGGCATTCGCAACAGCTGTTCCGGCCGCTTTTCTCTCTCTGATCGGTCATCCTGACGACCCGATCGGCCGTCAGGTGGTCCCTACTCCCGCCGAACTTCAGACAGCCCCATGGGAGATGCAGGACCCGATCGGCGATGATGCCCTGTCGCCCGTTCCGGGCATCGTGCACCGCTATCAGGACCGCGCCCTTCTCAAGCCGCTTCTGGTCTGCCCGCTCTATTGTCGTTTCTGCTTCCGGCGCGAGCATGTCGGCCCTGATGGCGGCCTGCTTTCCGACGAGGCACTGGCAACCGCCCTCGGCTGGATTGCCGATCACCCGTCTATCAGCGAGATCATTCTGACCGGCGGCGACCCGCTAATGTTGAGCCCAAGACGCCTCAAGCACATCATCGGCGCGCTTTCCGCCATGCCGCATATCCAGACCATACGCATTCATAGCCGCGTGCCGGTAGCCGATCCGGGACGCATCACACCGGCCCTGCTCGACGCACTCGACACGGATCGCGCCATGTGGATCGTGCTGCACGCCAATCATGCCAGCGAGTTGACCCAGCAAGCCCGCGCGGCGCTGCGGCGGATACAGAGTCGGGCCATCCCCGTTCTCAGCCAGTCAGTCCTGCTGCGCGGCGTGAACGATACCGAAGAGGCGCTCGAAGCCCTTTTGCGGGCTTTCGTGACCTCACGAATCAAGCCCTATTATCTGCACCAGCTCGACCCTGCCCCCGGCACGGCGCATTTCCATGTCCCGATCGATGAGGGCCGCGCCCTGCTGGCAAAACTACGTGGTAGGGTAACAGGCCTCGCCTGGCCGACGTACGTACTGGATATTCCGGGCGGCGCGGGGAAAGTACCATTGGGCCCGGATTATTACCGCCCCGACACCCACCCGGGTGTGGTGCGCGACCCCTATGGCTCAACCCATCGCCTCGACGAAGCTCGCCCGGAACGTCCCCCGTCAGAGGGGTGAGTCGCCAGACATCATGTCACGCAAAAGGCGCTTCATGACCTGCATGGTCAGACGGCGCAGCTTGGGCGAGACATGATAGGGCTCGGCCTGCGGATCGGGCAGCTTCGTAATCGTCTCGCGCATCGAAGCTGGCAGGCTCGGGAAGGGATTTACCCCTGTCACCCGCATCAGCGACGCCACCGGCACCTGCGTACAGCTTGGCGTCAGGGTGTTCTTACAGACATAAACCGACAAGGCCTTGCGTTGCGGCAGATAGACCGCCTTCCAGACCGAACTCGGCACAGGCAGGGCGTCGGGACCGAGCGCTGCGGACGACCCACCATGAAAAGCCGGCCCCGTCACCACATAGGCCTCCCCCTCGCTCACTACGAGTTCGCGCACCTGCTTCTCGATACCCGCCCAGAGCCCGCGATTCAGATCGGGCGACTGAGGCACCATATTGGCGAGAGAGAAACTCTCCTGCTGAGAGGCCCGGCTCGGCGCATCGCCACTCGGCGCCATATGCCCGCGATCGAAACCCGAGCGTTGATAATCGGCAAGCTGCGCCCGATCCGCTTCGGGCTGACGGGTCTCTTCATGGAACACGCCCTGACGCAATTCGTGCTGGGCCGAGTGTATCGCATCGCGCGTCAGATGTTCTGCTGCCCAGACAGGCTCATGCGTCACGCCTGAAGCCATGACGGCGAAATCGGTATTGCAGAGAAGCGTGTCGCGCTGCATCGGCGCGGGAGCCGCAAGGCCGGGCGCCACCCCGTCAAGGAAAAACTGCGGACACTCAGCCGCCAAAGCAGGGCGGCAAAACAGAACAACACATAAGACAAGACAGGCGCGCAGACTCATCACGCGCTCTTATCCCCGCAATCAAAATCAAACAACTGGATCGCGTTCTGCCGCCCGCCTCCGAAAAAGGGCTCCCAAAGGGCCACGGCCCTCAGGCGGGGCATGGGGCAGAGTCCCGTCTCTCGCACGCCTGTCCTTTTATGCACTCTCCCCGGCCAGCGCGCGCCCAGACTCCATCTCGCTTGCTCTTGAGCGCCTGCTTCGTTAGAAACCCGCCTTTCACGGCGGCACAGACCCGTCGTATTCACATCACGATTCCCGGGATCTTTCTTCCATGAAGCAGCAGGCAAACCTGATTCGCGCCGGACAGGTTATTGAGCATGACGGTCGTCGCTGGACGGTTCTCAAGCAGCAGATCATCACGCCGGGCAAAGGCGGTGCGTTCATTCAGGTTGAAATGCGCGACCTCAACACGGGCAACAAGACCAACGAGCGCTGGCGTACGGCTGACACCGTCGAGCGCCTGATGACGGAAGACAAGGACTACAGCTATTCCTACACGGATGGCGACAACATCGTCCTGATGGACCCGGAAACCTTCGAGCAGGTCATGCTGCACAAGGACATCTTCGGTGACCAGCTGCCCTTCCTGCAGGACAACATGGAACTGAACGTGAAGCTGGTCGAAGGCGACCCGGTCGGTGTCTCGCTGCCGCCGCATGTCACGCTCGAAATCACCGAGGCCGATCCGGTGGTCAAGGGCCAGACGGCAAGCTCTTCCTACAAGCCCGCCATGCTCTCCAACGGCGTAAAGACCATGGTACCGCCCTTCATCGAAGCTGGAGAGCGCGTTGTCGTCCGCACGGATGACGCCTCCTATGTCGAGCGCGCCAAGTAATATTCTTTTCAGGGGAGTGTGAGGTCCGCCTTCACTCCTCTACCGCGGAACCGGCGCAATCCGGCTCCGTTTCGACCCGACACCCCTGCTCTTTCAAAATCTTTCATCAGGATTATCGCCATGCGCCTCTCGCCGCATATGACCGTCATGCAGAATGCTGCGCAAAAGGCAGCCAAACGCCTCCTGCGCGATTTCGCGGAAGTCGAGCAGCTTCAGGTCAGCATCAAGGGACCGGGCGATTTCGTCTCGCAGGCCGATCTGCGCGCCGAACAGACAATCCGCGATGAACTTGCCCGCGCCCGCCCCGGCTATGCCTTTCTGATGGAAGAAAGCGGCAGTTCGGGTGGCGACAACTGGACCTGGCGCTGGATCGTCGATCCGCTCGACGGCACCTCCAACTTCCTGCACGGCATTCCACAGTGGGCCATCTCGATTGCGCTTCAGCGCCGTCACCCCGATGGTTCGACCGAAATCGCCGCCGCCATGGTTTACAACCCCGCAGCAAACGAAATGTTCTGGGCCGAAAAGGGCATCGGCGCGTTTCTGAACGAGCGCCGCATCCGTGTTTCCGCGCGCCGTGAGCTCTCCGAATCCCTGATCGCGACCGGCATTCCTTTTGCCAAGACTCCTGCCGATCGTCGTCTTCCGTTCGGCCGCACGCTGGCGGCGCTCATGCCGCATGTCGCGGGCTTCCGTCGCTTCGGCGCCGCCGCCCTCGATCTCGCCTGGGTTGCCGCCGGTCGATACGAGGCTTTCTGGGAAATCGGCCTCAAGCCCTGGGACTGCGCCGCCGGTCTTCTGATCGTGCGTGAAGCAGGTGGCTATGTGACCGACCCTGAAGGGCTGGAGATCACCGATCTCGATAATGATGTGACGCTGATCGCCGGGAACGGCAATCTGCACGGTTCGATCCGCAAGATCGTGCTCGACGCCCTGACCCGCAAGGCCTGAGGCGACAGGGAGGGTGCTTTGGTCGCAGGACCTTCCTGAAAAAAATCGCAGGCAAAGGGAACCCGAAGCGCAGAGGCTTCATTCCCCATTGCCCGAGCAGGGGCAGCACGACTAGGATCGCCCGGTCATGAAACGGCCGATCCTTCTCTCCCTCCTGTGCTCGGCCGGTCTTCCGGCCGTCCTGCTGACCTCCCTGCCCGCAGCGGCACAGGTCACCTCCAACGATGACGCGTTGCCCGCTGCCGCGCCCACAAGGCCGGAGTCTTCGAAAAAAGCCCCGCCTGCCGAGGCTCACGCAGAGAAGTCGAAGGCCGCTACGCCTCATGGCACGCCCGTGCGTAGAAACTCCTCCGATATTTCCTCAAACAAGCAGTCTCAGGCTGCTCCTGTTCACGCACCTGCGGCACAGCGTGTCGGTGCTCCGCCTGATGTGCCTGCAGCGCCGCCACGACCCGTCGTCATTGCACCGCCCGGCGTAAAAGTGCCGACCCATCCTCCCGTTCCACCCGAAGAGATCAAGCCCGACCCGAAGGCTGAGGGAAAAGTCGAGGCAGGTCCCAAAGGACTGCGCATACTCTTCGGCGCCAATAGCAGCGGCATGAGCCAGCCCATGATCGACGCGGTCAGAGAAGAGGGCAAAAAACTCGCCAGGCTGCCGACGATCCGTGTCACCCTCTGGGCCTCGGCCAGCGGCTCGACGGAAGATCTCTCGACACCGCGGCGCATTGCCCTGGCTCGCGCGCTGGTCGTGCGCTCGATCCTGATCCGCGAGGGCGTGGCGACCACGCGCATCTATCCGCGTGCGACGGGACTTGCGCCTTCAGGCCCCAACCCGCCCGATCGTCTCGATATCGTCGCTGAAGGCAGCGTCGCTGCACCGCTTTCAGAAGCCCAGTTCGGAACCGCCCCGAGGACATCCACGCCATGACCCGCCCGACGCTCTATCTTCTGCGTATGGGGATCTTCCTGATCCTCGTCGCTGCCGTTGCCGCTTTGCTGAGCAAGACGCTCTACGCCGCCTTCTTTGCCAATCCGGCACTCGACGGCCTTATTCTTGGCGTGCTGATTATCGGCATTCTCTGGAATCTGCGCACTGTTCTGCGTCTCATGCCCGAGGTGAAATGGGTTGATGAGCTGCGTGTCAACCGGACCGGCCTTGCCCAACCCGCCCCGCCACGCCTGCTTGGGGCGCTGGCACGCAATCTGGCAGCCCGCACCACCAGCGGGCGCCTGAGCCTTTCACATCAATCGGCACAGGCAACGCTCGACAGTCTGTCGGGACGTCTGGACGAATCGCGTGATATTTCGCGCTATATGACTAGCCTGCTGATCTATCTCGGTCTGCTCGGCACGTTTTACGGCCTGCTTCTGACCGTCAGCTCCATCGCGGGCGTGATCGGTGGCATGAGCGTCGGTGACGGGAATCTGGACGCCATGTTCGGCCAGCTGAAATCGGGTCTTGCCGAACCGCTCAAGGGCATGTCCACGGCTTTCTCCGGCTCCATGTTCGGTCTTGCGGGCGCGCTGATCCTCGGCTTTCTCGATCTCAATGCCGGTCAGGCCCAGAACCGCTTCTTCAACGAAGTCGAGGAATGGCTGGTCGGCATCACCAAGCAGGGCGGCACGCTGATCGAAGGAGGAGACGCCTCTGTACCCGCCTATGTTCAGGCCCTGCTGGAACAGACGGCTGAAAATCTCGAGACGTTGCAAAATGTCGTCTCACGCAGCGAAGAAAGCCGGATGCAGCAGCTTCAGGTGATGGATGGCCTTCAGGAGCGCCTCAAGGCCATGACGGACCTGCTTCAGTCTAACCAGAAAATGATGAACCGCGTCGCAGAAGGTCAGGCGCTGCTCGGCCCGTTCCTCAAACATGTGGGCGAAGCCGCCACACCCGGCACCGCCGCTTTCAACGATGCGAAAGACAGCCGCGAGCAGTTCGGTCGTATCGAAGGGCATATCGTGCGCCTGATCGACGAGCTTCACAGCGGTCGCGCCCAGATGGCGGGTGAAATCCGCAACGATCTGCGTGTTCTGGCCCGTACCATCGCCGCGACGAGCCCTCAGGGCGCGGCTGCCGTTCCCCCGGCAGCACAGTAAGGCGAGGCATCTCCCATGGCACGACGCTCCCGACGCAGTTCTCACGGTGGTGAACTCAATGCCTGGCCAGGCTATGTGGATGCGCTCTCCACCCTGCTGATGGTCGTGACATTCGTTTTGCTGGTTTTCGTCCTCGGCCAGCAATTCCTGTCCGTGGCGCTCAGCAAACGCACGCACTCACTGGACGAATTGCGCCAGCAACTGACGGCCTTGCAGCACACGCTGTCGATGACCGAAGACAAGAACACCCAGCTCAATGCAATGGTCGCCAGCCTGACGACCGATCGCGACAGCGCGAAACGTCAGGCCGATGTGCTGAGCCAGCAACTCGCCACGCTGAACGGGACGATCGCTGAAAAAGAGCAGGCTCTGGCCGCTGCCGGTCAGGCCACCCAATCCGATCAGGCCAGCATCGCCCAGCTCAAATCTCAGCTTGAGCAACTCAACCAACAGCTTCTCGCCATCGGTCAGGCGCTGGACATCGCCAAAAAGGACGTAACGGCGCGCGATCAGCAGATCACCGATCTGGGCAACAAGCTCAATGTCGCGCTCGCCGACAAGGTAAACCAGCTCAAGCGCTATCGCTCCGAGTTCTTCGGAAGACTGCAGGATATCCTGAAAAACCAGAAAGGCGTCGAAATCGTCGGCGACCGATTTGTCTTTCAAAGCTCCATTCTCTTCCCGCAAGGCAGCGCCGATCTGACGCCTGAGGGCGAGAAAGAGATTGCGGCGCTGGCCCATACCTTCAAGCAGGTCTCGAGCCAGATCCCCAAAGATATCCCCTGGATCCTGCGCATAGACGGCCATGCGGACAAGCAGCCGATCCACACCGCTTTTCCCAGCAACTGGGAGTTGTCGAGCGCACGCGCCATCACGGTAGTGAAGGTGCTGGTCAAGGAAGGCGTCGATCCGCATCATCTCGCCGCAACAGGATTCTCCGATTACCAGCCCCTTGACCAAGGCAATACGGCAGCGGCCTTCGCCCGCAACCGACGCATCGAATTCCGCCTGACAGATCGCTGATCAGACACCTCGACGCGCCCTCGAAACATTGGGGAGAAATCGCATCCTGCCGGTTTCTCCCCAATGACAAGAACGGCGCAATCGCTTATGTATCGCGCCATGACCGGCACGCCCCTCTCCCAGATCCGCAATTTCTCGATCATCGCGCATATCGACCATGGAAAGTCCACGCTGGCTGACCGGTTGATTCAGGCCTGCGGTGCGCTCACGGCCCGTGAGATGAAAGAGCAGGTTCTAGACAATATGGAGCTTGAGCAGGAGCGCGGCATCACCATCAAGGCGCAGACTGTGCGCCTGACCTATCCTGCCAAGGATGGCAAGACATACACCCTGAATCTCATGGACACGCCGGGCCATGTCGATTTCGCCTATGAGGTCAGCCGCAGTCTCGCCGCCTGCGAAGGTTCCATTCTGGTCGTCGATGCCTCGCAGGGTGTCGAGGCGCAGACGCTCGCCAATGTCTATCAGGCCATCGACGCCAATCACGAGATCGTCCCGGTTCTGAACAAGGTCGATCTGCCTGCCGCCGATGTCGAACGCGTCCGCGCGCAGATCGAAGAAGTGGTCGGCATTCCCGCCGATGACGCCGTCGAGGTTTCGGCCAAGACCGGCCTGAATATCGAAGGCGTACTCGAAGCCCTCGTGACCCGCCTGCCGCCGCCGAAGGGCGATCCAAACAAGCCGCTTCAGGCCCTGCTGGTCGATAGCTGGTACGACCCTTATCTCGGCGTTATCATTCTCGTGCGCATCATGGAAGGCACGCTCAAGCGCGGCGACAAGATCCGCATGATGCAGGCAGGCTCGACCTATCACGTCGATCAGGTCGGCGTATTCCTGCCCAAGATGACAGCGGTCGAAACCCTCGGTCCGGGCGAGATGGGCTATATCAACGCCGCCATCAAGACCGTTGCGGATGTGGCCGTTGGCGATACGGTCACCCTCGACCGCACCCCTGCCCAAAAGCCGCTGGCCGGGTTCAAGCCCTCCATTCCTGTGGTATGGTGCGGCCTCTTCCCGATCGATGCCGATGATTTCGAAAAGCTGCGCGATTCGCTCGCCAAGCTGCGGCTGAACGACGCTTCGTTCCATTTCGAGGCCGAGACCTCGGCAGCACTCGGTTTCGGATTCCGCTGCGGATTCCTAGGCCTGCTGCATCTGGAAATCATTCAGGAGCGCCTGTCGCGCGAGTTCAATCTCGACCTGATTGCGACCGCCCCGTCTGTCGTCTACAAGATGCATCTGACCAACGGCACGCAGGAAGATCTGCATAATCCTGCCGACATGCCCGACCCCGGCAAGATCGAGAAGATCGAAGAACCGTGGATCAAGGCGACCATTCTGGTTCAGGACGAATATCTCGGCAGCGTGCTGACGCTCTGCAGCGAACGACGCGGCATCCAGATGGATCTGACCTATGTCGGCAACCGCGCCATGGCCGTCTATCGCCTCCCCCTTAACGAGGTGGTGTTCGACTTCTACGACCGCCTGAAATCGCTGACGCGCGGCTATGCCAGTTTCGACTACCAGATCGATGGCTATGAAGAGAGCGACCTCGTGCGCATCTCGATTCTGGTCAATCAGGAGCCTGTCGACGCCCTCTCCTTCGTGGCGCATCGTACGGTTGCCGAAACACGCGGACGCGCCATTTGCGGCAAGCTCAAGGATCTGATTCCGCGTCAGCTCTTCAAGATCGCCATTCAGGCCTCTATCGGCTCACGCATCATTGCGCGTGAAACGCTGGGCGCCCTCTCGAAAGACGTAACGGCCAAATGCTATGGCGGTGACATCTCGCGCAAGCGCAAGCTGCTGGAAAAGCAGAAGGAAGGCAAGAAGCGTATGCGCCAGTTCGGCAAGGTAGAAATTCCGCAGAGCGCCTTCCTCGCCGCGCTGAAGATGGACTGAGCTGACGCTTCGCCACCACCCGACCGGGCAGAAGCAAAAGCATAAACAAAAAGGACTCTCCCGATATGGCCTCCGCCGCAGCCGCACTTTTCGTTCAGAATGATGCTGACGATATCGGCTGGTGGATGGCCTATCATCTCGCGCTCGGCTTCGACGCGCTGATCGTCATCGACGACAATTCGACCGACGGCACATGGGAGATCGTTCAGAACGCGGCCAGCCTCTATCCGATAGAAGCGCGGCGCGCCTCGCTGGGCGAGGGGAACAGCTTTGCCGAGCGCCGCTCCGAAGCCTTTGGCCACGCTATCGCTTCGTGCCGCTCGCGCTTCGATTGGGTCATCTGCCTCGAAAGCGATGAATACGTCTGTCCAGAGACGGAAAACACGATCGGTGCCTATCTCGATCGCTTCGCCGATGCTGATGCCATCACGCTGCACTGGTCGATTTTCGGTTCGAACAATCATGTCGCCCGCACCACAGCGGCGCCGATTGCCGCCTACACACGCCGCGCGCCCCTCGATTTTGCCGATCATGCGCTCGGTAAACTATTCGTCCGCCCCGAAGCGGTTCAGCATCACGCTCTGGACGGCTGCCATTTCTCTCTGGACGACAGCACCCACCACGTTACCGCCAGCGGCCTGCCCTATGATGCCTCTTCGCCGCCAGGGTGGGAGGGTGCGCGTATTCTGCATTACGTCTCTCGCAACATGACGCATTATACGCGTCGCCTAGCCCGTCTCCCTGCCAATGTGACGGCGCCGGATCTCTGGACGCATTTCAACCGCAACGACGAAGAAGATGTCGCTGCCAGCCGTTTCCTGTCAGCGACCCGCGACCACGCGGCGCGTATCGCCCGCATCGGGCTGGATGCTCTTTTCTGGCGCGTGCGACAGGACATTCAGGCTTTCAGCCCCGGCTTCCTTCCCGAGACGGTTTTTACCATTCGCGACCGCGAGAGCGTGACCGCGGTGCCGAAGCTGGATTGCACTCGGGTCGAAAACGCTGCGGGTGCGCATCTGGCTTTCGATAACCACACGGCCAGCTTCGTATTTGCTGCCCCCTCGGACTCGACGCCGGAGATCGTTCCGGTCTGGCTCGTGATCGAACAGCCAGAGCGCGCCGAAAACACGCGCAGGGGGTTTCTGCTCCTGCCTCACGGCGATGGGCGTCCTGTCAGCGGGGGAGCGCTGTTGACACGCTGGCTACCGCTGCGGGTGGAGGCCATCTCGCCGGAAGACCCCGAATCGGGTCAGCAACAAAACGCTGCCCGCCTGCTTGCCCTTCACGGGGCTGCGGCGTTCGGGCAAGGAAAAGACGGCGCCCTGGGCCTCGATGCCGAGACACCCTTACCGGTTCGTCTCGTTCCGGCACAGGCAGATCGCGCCCTGACCGAGACGTTGACGCCCTATCTCGCCCTGCGCAGCCACGGCAGAACCCTTCGCGATTTTGTGCTCGGTCTCGACCTGCTCCGTACGCCTCAGGCCGATGCTCTCGCCTGCGCCATCGCCTTCCTTGAACCTGAGGCACGCCACGCACTCGAGACGCGCTATACTGGGCTCGTTCCGCTATGGCTCGCCGCAGCCTGACGGAACTCCTCTCCCATAATCTCGTAATCACGGAACAATGACCGACCTGGCGGCGCCGGATGGCTCATGCCCGCGAGAAGCGGGATGGCAATCCGGCGCCCACCTCCAGCAAGACAGACCCCAGTAGAAAGGCAGCGCAAGTGGCAGAAAACGGAACCTCACCGAAAGCGCCGCCTAAACGTCCCGTGCGCCGGGTACTGACCGCCACCGCAGGCGGGATGGCCATTCTGCTAGTGCTGCTGATCCTGCTCTGGAACTGGGACTGGTTTGTGCCCCTCGTGGATCGCCGCGCCAGCGCCGCGCTGCACCGCCCCGTAACCATCGCCCATCTTCATGTCCGTCTGGGCCTGACCACAACAGTCTCGGTGGACGATCTTCAAATCCACCAGCCTGAAGGCTTCGAGTCGGAAAAAGAGCTTTTTGCGAGCGCGAAGAAGGCGACGGTCTCGGTCAATGTCTGGCGCTATATCACCCATAAAGGGCTGGAAATTCCGCTGATCGCTCTCGATACGCCAAAAGGCGATATCGTGGCGCTGGCCAATGGCAGGAATAATTACAGCTTCACAGACCCCAACGCGAAACCTGCGCCAGCTCCGCAGGGCAACACCCAGCCCAGCGCCTTGCCGAAAATCGGCGACGTGGTCATCACCAATGGTGATATCCGCATCGCCATGGCCAAGCTCAAGACCGATATGCATGTGCTGCTGCATACCACCCCGCCCAAAGGCGATCAGGATGGCAGCATCGTTATCGATCTCAAGGGGCGCTACGCCCAGGCGCCGATCACCGGGCATATCGTCGGTGGCTCACTGCTGACGCTCACCAATTCGGCGCGCCCCTATCCGATCGATGCTAGACTCGAAAACGGTCCTACCTATGTCACGCTGCGCGGTTCGGTCGATGATCCGCTGCATTTCAAGGGCACTAAACTCGTCCTGCATTTCGCGGGGCCGGACATGTCGCTGCTATACGGCCTGACCGGAATCCCCATCCCGCAAACACCGTCCTACAGCGTTTCGGGTAATCTCGATTACACCAGCGCGCATATTCGCTTCAGCAATTTCTCGGGCAAAATGGGCTCGTCGGATATCGGCGGCACAATCGCCGTCGATCCGCAGACCAAGCCAATCACGGTCGATGCCAATCTGTATTCGCATCATGTCGATCTGAAGGATCTGGGCGGCTTCATCGGCGCAAAGCCAGGTCATGAAGAAAGCAAGCAGGCCTCAACCAGCAACCGTATCCTGCCCGACAAGCCGATCAACGTGCCCAAGCTGAATGCGGTCAATGCGCATCTCGTCTATAAGGGCGACCGGATCGAGAATAAGAATATGCCGCTCGACAATATCGTTGCCGATATCGCAGTTCAGGACGGCGCAATCGCCATCAACAAGCTCAACTTCGCCGTCGGCGACGGGACGCTTGGCCTGTCTGGCGCACTCGACCCCACAGCGAACGGTCAGTTCAAGACACATTTCAAGGTCGATGTTTCACGCCTGTCGATCCAGCGCCTGATGAAGGCCACAGATACTTTCAAGGGCCAAGGCACGCTGGGGGGTCACGTCACCCTCGCCGCAACCGGCAATTCCATCGCAAGCCTGCTGGGCAACGGCAATGGCGGCGTGACGCTGGTGGTCGATCATGGCGGCGACGTCTCGGCCCTGCTGCCCGATCTGATGGGACTCAAGGTCGGTAGCGCCATTCTTTCTGCGCTCGGGATTCCTACCCGCTCCGATCTGAAATGCTTCATTGCCGACATGCCGCTACGTCAGGGTATCCTGAGCACGAACTCGCTGCTGCTCATGACCAACAACACCCGCACACTGGGCGGTGGCACCGTCAATCTGAAAAGCGAGACGCTCGATTACCACGTCACGACACGCTCGACCTCGTTCAACATCCTCTCATTGCCCGGACGGGTGAATATCACCGGGCCACTCAAGAGCCCGACGATCATGCCGGGGGCGGAGATTATCGGTCGTGCTGCCGCGACGGCGGGGCTGGCGATTGCCTTTCCGCCGGCGCTGCTGCTGCCGACCATCCAGTTCGGCGTTGGCAAGGGTAGCGCCTGCGAAGATGCGCTGGCTCAGGCCGACACCGCCCCGGCTGCGGGCATAAAGCCCGGCGCCACAACTGGGAGCGGTGCGGCAAGCGTCCAGCCCACATCTCGCGGCAAGGCCGTCTCGCAAAAGCCTCTCAGCCGCAAACAGGTCCATTCGGTCTGGCAACAGCGCCTGAAGCAGAACTGATCGGGCGCAAACAAGCGTTAGCAAGACGATTGATCCGCAAGCGCCATCCTGCCAGTCTAGAAGGATGGCGCGCCTTCCCCTTGTTCTGACCCTGTTCCTGTGTCTGGCCGGTTGTGAAACCGGCCCCGTAGCGCCGAAAGCCGAGACGGCTTCAGGCCTGCCGCCTGTCATCATGGTGTCGATAGACGGCTTCAGGCCGGACACCCTGCATCATGGGGACACGCCCGCACTCGACGCACTGGCCGATCAGGGCGTTTTCGCACCGATGCGTCCGTCTTTCCCGTCCATCACCTTCCCCAATCACTATACGCTGGTCACAGGGCTGCGCCCCGATCACCACGGGGTCATCGGCAACACCATGATCGACCCCGATATCCCGGGCGAGGTTTTCAGTGTCAGCAAGAAAACGGGGCTCGACGACCCGCGCTGGTGGGACGACGGCACGCCGGCATGGGTGACGGCGCAGGTCCATGGGCTCATGACCGCAGTCATGTTCTGGCCAGGCTCGGACGTGCCCATCCTGAACACACGCCCAGACATTTGGTATCATTTCGACGCCAGACGCTCCCCCACCCAGCGCGTGGATACGGTGCTGTCATGGTTCGATCGCCCGATCGAGAAGCGCCCCGCACTTTCCTTGCTCTATTTCGACGGGGTGGACCACGCAGGCCATAAATACGGCCCCTTCTCACCGGAAACACGCGCCGCAGCCCACGAAGTCGATACCGCACTTGCGGGTCTGCTAACCGGTCTTGCCCAGCGTCATGTCGCGGCCAATATCCTGATCGTTTCCGATCACGGCATGACACCGCTCAGCCCGCAACGGGTCATCCCGCTCACCAGCCTGGCCCCGGCCCGTGCCATGGAGATCGTGACTTCCGGCCCCTATGCCGGAATCAACCCCGTGCCGGGTCGTGAGCGCGAACTGGCCCATGGGCTCTCTGCCCCGCATGACCACGTTACCTGCTGGCCAAAAGCGCATATCCCCGAGCGTCTGCATTATGGCAGTAATCCGCGTGTCCCAGCTTGGCTCTGCCTCGCCGAAACCGGCTGGACCCTCACGCGAGAGCCGCACGAACATATTTCTGCCGGGGGGCACGGCTATGACATGGCCGCCCCCGATATGATGGCGACATTCATTGCGTCCGGTCCCGCTTTTTCGCCCCACAAGATCCTGCCGAGCATCGATAACGTCGATGTCTATCCGCTGCTCATGATGCTGCTCGGCCTGCTGCCCGAAAACAATGACGGCTCGCTCACCCCGTTGCAGGGTGGTCTGCGCGACACGTATCGCGCCATACAGTGAGAGGGCAGGCAATCGAGGTGTCAAAGCCCTTGTCGCCCCGGCCCCTCCCCACCTAGAAGAACGCCACGTCTCTTTCCTGCCCGGAGCCCGCCCAACGTGACTTCTTCCCCTCTCTCCTCCTGGCTGGATCGCCGTTTCAAGATCGTACAGAGAGGCTCGACGGTTCAGCGTGAAATCCTGGCAGGCCTCACCACCTTTGGTGCGATGGCCTATATCATGGCGGTCAACCCGGCCATCATGGCCAAGGCAGGGCTTGCCTCGCATGACATGATCATGACGACCATAGCCGCCGCCGTCTGCGGCACGCTGCTCATGGCGCTCTTCGCCAACATGCCCATCGCCCTGGCCCCGGCCATGAGCAGCAATGCCATCTTCGCGCAGATCGTCGTCAACCAGATGCATGTCGATGTGCGCACGGCTTTCACCATCGTTCTGCTCGGGGGTGTCGCCTTTACCGCCCTTTCCGTCACGAAATTGCGGCACAAGATCATCCAGGCCTTTCCCGAGCCTATCGTGCTAGGTATTCAGGTCGCCATCGGCATTTTCATCGCCCGCATCGGCATGGTGACGGGCAATCTTGCCGTCGCGGCACCTGACGGTTTCCATTTCGGCAGCCTGAGCGACCCTTCTGCGTTACTCACCCTTTTCGGCCTTTTCCTTGCCGGGGTGTTTATCGTACTGCGCGTTCCGGCAGGGATGCTGATCGCCATTCTGGCCGTCACGCTGGTTAGCCTGTTCGTTCACAAGAACGGCCATCCGGTGGCCAGTCTACCGCAGCATGTCGTGGAGTGGCCTCATTACCCGACCCATCTGCTGTTTCCTTTCAATTTCGGCGATTTCTTCTCGCATCTGGAATTGTTGCTGCCGATCACACTCTATTTCCTGATCAGCGATTTCTTCGATGCCACCGGCACGATGTACAGCGTTGCCAACCGGGCTCGCCTGACGAAGCCCGACGGCACCACCCTTCTCGGACGCGCTGCCTTCGCTGCCGATGGTTCGGCCAGCATCATCGGCTCGGCGCTGGGCACCAGCACCGTCTCGGCCTATGTCGAGAGTCTGGTAGGCGTCGAAGCCGGTGGCAGAACGGGGCTGACCGCACTCATCGTCGCCCTGCTTTTTGCGGCATCGTCCGTACTATGGCCGCTCATCGTCATGATCCCGCCGGAAGCCACAGCGCCGGTGCTCATTCTCGTCGGGCTCTCCATGCTCTCAGCGCTAGGTCAGGCTGCCAATGGCTCGCAGGAAGCGCTTCTCACACCAGCTTTCATGCTTCTGATTGCCGTTCTGACGGGCAATTTCATGATCAGCCTCGCCCTCGGCCTTCTTTTCTACTCCCTGATGCTGCTCGTCACCCGACAGTTCGTCAGACTGACGCCGATGGTTCTGGGTCTCGATGCCGTGTTCCTCTTCTATCTCTTCCTGGTCAGCCAGACCGGGCTCGGACAGGGCTGAACCTCCCCCAAAAAGGGTGTGATCGTCATGTTGTGAAGGGCGCACTCGGTAACGACAGCAGTAAAGGGTCGTTGACATAGGCAAGCAAGGATTCCCGGCCTGGAATCCTTCATCAAGAGAAAGAGGCTTGCCACCGTTTCATCCCTTCTGAACGATCTCGCGCCGCTCAGGGACGAGTTCATCGCACTCCGTCACGATCTGCACACTCATCCCAAACTCGGCTTCACCGAGAAGCGCACAAGCGATCTGGTCGCCTCAAAACTGGAAGAATAGGGCTATGCCATCGAGCGCGGATTTGGCGGCACGGGTCTGGTCGCTACCCTGCGCAATGGCAGCAGCAAGAAGATCATCGGGCTGCGGGCCGAAATGGATGCGCTGCCGATTGTCGAGACGACCGGCCTCTCCTGGAGAAGTGCGCAGACTGGTGCTAGGCCGCATCGCTGATATCGCGACGAACACGGCGGCAGCCTTCGAGTGCCGGCCCTCACCGAGCATCAGAATGGCAGCCCGATTCTGGTCAATGGCGCCCAGGCCATCGATTTCGTCCGTGAGACGGCCGCTGAGATCGTTGGGGCCGATCATTGTCATGACAGCCCTCCCTTCATGGGGAGCGAGGATTTCGCCTTCATGCTTCAGGCCCATCCCAATGGTTGCTACTGGTTCGTCGGCAATGGCACCGAAGGATGCAACGGCACGCCGCTGCATAATGGCGGGTTCGATTTCAACGATGCGAACATCATCCCAGGCGCGGCACTTTTCGTCGGACTGGTAGAAAAATATCTCGCCCCGCCTCGCTGAGACCGCTTGATCCAATGCCTTCGATATGAGGGGCGTATCGTCCCGCCAGGAACGACTACAGCTTCGGGCAGGGCGCGCCTTCAGCGGATGAAGTGAGACCTCACGCAGGTAGACCAACCCGGTTCCGGCCTAGGTGGCCTAGCGGCGAGCAGTGCCCTGAGCTGCAATTGCGGGCCGCGCCTATCTGCGCCTCCCGCCTTCACGCAAGGATGAATAAAAAAGACAAAGATAAACTTATTATATTTTCTAATTTAAAGTCTCTGCCTATTTTTGGACAAAGTATTATCGTCCATAATAGGTGTGATACCGGGAGCGTGATGCAAAACTTCCCCGGTATCACACCTGCTTTACGGATATTTTCGAAAATTTCACCGTGTAGAACACGGCTTCCGTGTTTCGGCAGCCTGCCTCGTCTGCGCAGCCGCGCATCACCTGGCGCACAGGCCGGAAAATCCCCGCCTGACGGCTTGCGGGCCTTTCCTTGCTCGACTGGTTGAATTCAGGCCGATCGCTTCAGGAAAAGGGCCATTTCATCGCGCGCTGCCTTGGCATCGCGACCAAGGGCGATCAAATCGCTGATCTGGCCCGGCTGACGCATGAGACTGCGCATCAGTTTAAAAGGCGATATCCGCCCCTCAGCCAGCACATCACGCGCAGCAGGAGGCAGATCACGTTTCGAATCGTCGCAGACGACACGCAGAACTGCGAAGGGCAGGCCAGTACTAGCCACAAATCCGCTCTCCATGTCGACAGCCAGACATCCGGTCTGAGCGTGAAGGGCGCTTTTATCGGCTGCCGTCGCTACGAGCCCGTCGCTATGCAGCATACCACCATGCAAGACGCCCGGCTGCCCTACGCCGAAGTCGCGAGAGAGCGCGGCATCGGTCTTGATGGGCGAACCGTTCACCAGCACCCATTGCGGAATGATGAGGGCACCCGGCATTAGATCGGGCGCCAGTCCAGCGGCGCAGCCGAAAGACAAAAGACTGGTTGCCCCGTTTTTCAGAAGGCGCTCGATCGCTGCCTGCGCGCCCGCCGCGTTAGCGCCGCTGATCGCTACGGGCGCATCGGGGCAACGCGCCCGTATCAGGCGCGCCTCGGCTTTCAGACCGACGAGAATGCCGAGCATATCAGAAACCGTGCTCGACCCGGCCCGAATTGCTCAGTCCAAGATTGCGGAACCGCGATAGCGCCATGAGCGGGAAGAACTGCTTGTAGCCGTGATAGCGCAGATAAAAGACCTTAGGGAAACCGACCGCGTTATATGGCTTTTCCTGCCATTCGCCTTTTTCGTCCTGCTGCGAGACCAGATAGGAAATGCCGCGCTGAACGGCCTTGCCATCACGCTGCCCCACGGCCATCAGGCCCAGAACCGCCCAGGCGGTCTGGGTTGGCAGGCTCATATCGTACTCGCCCGGCGCTGCGCCTTCGTAAGAGGCGCAATCTTCGCCCCAACCGCCATCCTCTCGCTGCTTGCTCTCGAGCCACTCGACAGCGCGAAGCACCGCCGGATCGTCATGTGGCACACCGGCAATATTGAAGGCACAAAGCGCAGACCAGGTGCCATAGATGTAGTTCGTGCCCCAACGCCCGAACCAGCATCCCTCAGCCTCCTGCTCGCGACGCAGATAGTCCAGGCCACGCTCGATTACGGGACGATCCTCAGCAAAACCCAGCTCACACAGGAAGGAGACGCAGCGCGCCGAAACGTCAGCAGTCGGCGGGTCAAGCAGCGCGCCATGATCGGCGAAGGGAATATGATTAAGCGCCTCGAGATCGTTATCGATATCGAAAGCACCCCAGCCGCCATTTGTGCTCTGCATCCCGATAATCCACTCGCGAGCGCGTGAAATGGCTTCGCGATTGCCTTCGGGGTCCTCGCGATTGAGCAGCATACCGACCACCGCCGTGTCATCCACGTCGGGATAGTAATCGTTTTCGTACTGGAAAGCCCAGCCACCGGGCCGCACATCGGGGCAATTGATGGCCCAGTCGCCCTTGACGTTCAGAATCTGGCGCTGGCGCAGCCATTCCATGCTGCGCTGAAGGCGCTCGCGTGTTTCCTTCGGACGCGTGGCGTCGGGACCCGAAGCTGCCTCTGCCATGGCGATGCCGGAAAGCCCCGTATCCCAGACAGGCGATACGCAAGGCTGGCAGTAGGTCTCATCCTCTTTCTGGACGAGAAGCTCCTGAATACCCTTCCAGGCCAGTTCGACGCGCGGGTCGTTATCGGGCACGCCCAGCTCGCGATACATCATCACGACATTGGCCATGGCCGGGTAAATTGCGCCGAGTCCCCCCTCGCCGAGCCGCGGTTCGATGAAATCGATTGCCGCCTTGACCGCTTTCTTGCGCAAAGCAGGCGGAAAACGCGGCTCGATAGGGCGCAGCATCATATCGACCTGCTTGAATACGCGCCCCCAGATCGAACGGTACGGCCCTCGAATCCAGTCCTTTACCTCTTCAGGCGGGGTAACGAAGAGTTCCTGGATGTGAATGTTGCGCGGGTTGATGGCGCGCGGTTCGAGCGTACGCAGCACCAGCAGTGGCGCTACCACGCAGCGCGACCAGTAGGACATGTTCCACATCGAGAACACGGCTGCCTTGGGCATGAGCATCAGCTCGACAGGCATGACCGGCGTAGCACGCCAAGGCACTTCACCAAACAGCGCCATCTGGATACGGGTAAACACGTTCGTCCGCGCCGCACCACCACGATCGAGAATGGCCTCTCGCGCGCGCTTCATGTGCGGCGCCTCGATGTCGTCACCAATCGCCTTGAGCGCAAAATAGGCCTTCACCGAGGCGGAAAGATCGAACCCGCCATCATGGTAGAGAGCCCAGCCGCCATGCGACCCCTGAGTACGACGCAGATAGACGCCGATGCGCGCCTGCTTCTCATCGTCAATCCGGTCGAGATAATGCTCGAGCAGGACGTATTCGGCAGGAATGGTCGCATCGGCTTCAAGCTCGAACACCCAGTGGCCATCGTCATTCTGCCTGTTGGCAAGCGCGGCATGGGCGGAATCGATAGCCTGACGCACCTGGCCTATATCCGCCTCAGCCGGAATTCCGGTCTCATGGCGCTCCAGAACGTCGGAATAGATCAACATTGCCCGCCCTTGTCCTTTCTACAACTCGATTTCGATATCAGTGTGACAGACCCAGAGCCCTGATGGCCTCTGTGCCCGAGCGTATCGCCCCTTCGATTGTCGAAGGTAAACCCGTCTGGGTCCAGTCACCGGCAAGCGCCAGATTATCCAGACCGGTCTTAGCCTGTGGCCTCAGCCGATCCTGCGCCGGTGTGGCAGCAAAGGTTGCCCGCTTTTCGCAGACGAGACGCACAGGCGGCACCGTCTCGGGCAGAGTCTCGACCAGAACCGGCCCCACCGCCTGACGGATTTCCGACCAGATCGTGGCAATCAGCTCGTCATTATCGTGCGCAGCATAGCGATTTGCCGCGCTTACAGTCACGGAAAGAATCGCGCCCTTGAGATAGACCCATTCCGCCACACCACCAACGAGCCCCACAAATCCGACCTTGCCCAACATACCACGCGCGGTGACAGGGGCTGGCAGGCGGTAATGGACGTTGATGATGCTCTCATATGCATCGGGCGCAGTGAAGCCGGACAGATGCGGTTCGAGCAAGGTGCGGGCCACGGGAGAAGGCGCTGCAAACACCACCTTGTCTTCCGGACCGAGAGCGATGGTCTCGCTGGCAGTTTTCAGCCCGACCACGCGTCCACCCTGCACATCGAGCCCCGCGATACGCGTACCGCAATGAACTTCACCCTGAAGTCGCGTCAGATGGGCGATCGCCGGATCGACAAAACTCTCCGACAGCCCTTCCGCCGGGTACCAGGGACAGCAGGCGGCCCCGCCAAGGGCGAGGGTCTCTCGAACAATAGCAGCCAGAAGCGTGGCGCTTGCCGTTTCGAGCGGCGTGTTGAGCGCCGAGATCGCGAAGGGTTCCAGCAATCTATGGGTCAGCATCCCGTCACCCATGAAGGCACTGACCGTCTGATCCGGGCCAGCCTTGAGCAAACGCCCCAGAACCGCCAGCTCAGAGAGTTTCATACCCGGCACGCGACGACGCCGGGAAAACGCCCAGAATGGCACTCGTCCCTTCGATAGCTGAAGCGTCCATGCCGTATCGGTCGAGAGATCGAACCAGGGAAAAAGCGGCGCTCCGGGACCAGTCAGGGTTTTCTCAGCACCGATAAGACCGAGATAGCGAAAACTCGCCCTGTTGGCCGAAAGCAGAAGATGGTTGCCGTTATCGATACGCGCATCGAGCGCCTTGTCATAATAGGAGCGCGCCCGACCGCCGCAGGCGGGCCCTGCCTCGTAGATCGAGACGCGAGCGCGCCCGATGACGTCGACCGCAGCGGAAAGACCGGCCAGACCGCCGCCTATGATATGAACATGGGTCATCTGTCAGCGATAATAGGCGAGAAGGGAGCGCAGGATACGGGCGGCCTTGCTGACCTTGACCGGCACATCCGGGTGACGCCAGCCACGGCGCAGCAGTGCGGTCAGGATCGGGCGGTACGAAGCCGCCATGATGCGCGCCGGACGCATCGCCACGGAGTCGCAGCGTTTCATGGCGAGGCGGGCATCGCGGAAATGATCGGCAGCGCGCGCCGCCAGAACGCGTGCCAGCGGGTCCAGCCCCAGCGCATAAAGCGCTTCCTGCGGGTCGAGCGGCACATCGTAGCGCACAAGCAATTCGCGCGGCAGGTACAGGCGTCCCCTATCGGCATCTTCCTGCACATCGCGCAGGATATTGGTGAGTTGCAGCGCCCGACCAAGATGATGTGCCACGCGATCGGCCTCGGGCGAGTTATCTCCGAAGACGCGCACCGAAAGCCGCCCCACGGCGGAGGCCACGCGATCACAATAAAGATCGAGCGTCGCCTCATCGGGAGCTACCACGGGGCCTGCGGCATCCATCGCCATACCATCGATGACGGCAGAGAAATCTTCCTTGCGCAGCGCATAACGGGTGATCGTGGCTACCAAGGCGCGGTCGAGCCCGTCCTGCGTCTCGCCTTCGTAAAGACGCTCGATACGCTTGTGCCAGTCCTTGAGCGCCTCGATGCGATCCGGCACCTGCACATCGCCATCGGCAATATCATCCACCTCGCGGCAGAAAGCATAGACGGCAAACATGCCGTAACGCCGCTCCGGCGGCAGGATTTTCATTCCCTTGGCGAAAGACGTGCCAGCGCGGGTCACAATGGCCTGAACATGTTCAAGATCGGCCGGGGCACAGCCCAGCACCGCTTCCTGTCGAAACCCGCTCACCGCTTCATCCCTGTATCATCCAAGAGCTGCGCCTTTTACCTGCAAAAAATCAAACAGCAAAATCCGCTCCTGACTATGGACGTTTTGCCCTTGTTCCCTCCCTTTTCACAGAAGGAAATTCCTGATGAAAGTCACCCGCTCCCTGGCCCTCGCGTCACTCGCCCTCGGCCTTTACGCCAGCACGTCTGGGCCAGCACAAGCACAGGAGACAGCGACCGCCCATGCCGAGCATCTGCTCAAGGCCGATCGTTCATGGAATGGCAAGCCCTACACGCGGTATCCGTCCGGCCAGCCCACGCTCATGATGATTCGTCTCACCATCCCGCCCCACACGGCGCTACCCTGGCACACCCATCCCATTCCCAATGTCGGCTATGTGCTTCAGGGCCAGCTCACGATACAGGACAAGGCAAGCGGCGCCAGCCACGTGTTTCATCAGGGCGATGCCTTTGCCGAGAGCATGGATGACGCCCATCGCGGCGTATCGGGCGACACGGCAACAGTCTTGCTTCTGACCTATGCTGGCGGCAATAATCTTCCGACTTCGATCCCGCTCAAGGGTGAAAAGAACGAATACTGACAAAGGGCACGCAATTCCGCCTCGAAAATGATTTGACATTCGAAACGAATGACCGTCTCCTTGCCGGCATCTGACCCATCGGAGATAAGCTCATGACCGCGCCACTCACCCAGGAAGCCAAAGAAGATCTTCTGGAACGTGGATATTCACGCCGCCATTTCGGCCGCCTGACGAGCCTGCTCGGCATGAGTGCCGCCCTGACCCAGTTCAGCTCCTCCGCCTTCGCGGCCATCAAGGCCCCTGGTGACGACCCGTTCGTGGGCCATCCCGACATGATCCGTATCGGCAGCAACGAATGCTGGACCGGCCCCTTCCCGTCCGCCGTGACCGCCGGTCAGGCCCAGGTGCCGTTCGGCAACCGCTATGAGCCCGATCATCTGCGTTCGACCCTGCTGCGCACCGCCTCTGCCGTTGAAGGCATTTCCGAAGAACATATCCTGCCCTGGCCCGGTTCCAGCGATCCGCTCTGTCGTTCCGTCGTGACTTTCTGTTCGCCCGAGCGCGGGCTGGTGACGGCCAATCCGACCTATGAAGCCGCCTGGCGCACCGCCGACTGGATGAAGATCAAGCTCACCCGCGTACCGCTTTCGGCCCATAACGGCTATGCCACCGATGTGCGCGCCATGCTCAAGGCCGATCCGAATGCGGGCGCCTATTATATCTGCAGCCCGAACAACCCAACCGGCACCGTCACCCCGCTCGAAGACATCGCCTGGCTCGCCGACAACAAACCCGCTGGCTCGGTCATCATCGTCGACGAGGCGTATATTCATTTCTCGGGCGCTCCGAGTGCCATTTCGCTCGTCAAGCAGGGCAAGGACGTCATCGTTCTGCGCACCTTCTCGAAGATGTTCGCCATGGCCGGTCTGCGCCTCGGCCTCTCTTTCGCGCGCCCCGACCTGCACAAGCGCATGATGCGCTATGACGGCCCGAACATGATCTCGATGCTGAACATCGTGGCCCTCGCCGCGGGTGCCGTCAGCCTGACCCAGGCAGATGCCATCAAGGCACGACGCGACGAGATGATCGCCGCACGCAGCATGACCTTCGATCATCTGGCCAAACGCAATATCCGCATTTTGCCGGGCAGCCAGGCCAATATGTTCCTGGTCGACTGGAAAAAGCCCGCCTCCCAGATGAAGACCGCCTTCGCCGCCAAGAAGGTCGAGATCGGCCGCAACTGGGATATCTGGCCCACCATGTCACGTATCAGCGTCGGCTCGATGAAGGACATGGAAGGCTTCTGCGCCGCCCTGGACCAGATTTTGGCCTGAGTGCAGAAATCCCGCTCATACAGGCCACTCATGTAGTGCGCTTGTCTGAGCGGTCAGCCGCTCCGGGAACCGGAGCGTTATGAAGTTCCTCTCTTCATACAAGACGTCTGCGACCTGTCTCACCACCGCACGGGAGGCCCCGCAGTTTCCCGACCAGACCACAGCCTCACGCTTTGACCGCGTGAGTATCCACCTCTTCCATTCAGAAGAGATGCTCTCCGAGAATACCCTTCACCAGCAGCGACACCGATTTTCTCGAAGCCTCATCCAGCGTCGCATAGGCATTGAACAACAGGGGCGCAGTCGAACGATCGAGCTTCTCACAGCCTCGTCTGAAATCCTCGAGATTGCTGACTCCCGACAGATATGATGCTGCTCCCTTGATGAAGGCAGGGCACTCTGCCTGTGTCAGGGTTCTGAGAGTAAAGCTCTCCCAGGCGAGTGCCCGGATTTTATGAGCGGAATAAGTGCCGTTAGGCAGGAAGCCAAGATAGCGATTCGTACGCGGATGAGACAACGAAACTGTGCCATCGCTGTTCTGCCACGCCTCGAATGTCAGACCCTGCGTTATTCTTGGATCGCCCTTTATCTGCCACGGCGTCCCGTCAGCGGTGAAAAGGTGCACATATCGGCTGCCACGGCTAAAAATACCAATCAGACCTTCAGCGCTATCGTCAACGGACAGTTTCCCCTGCAACGCGCCGAGGCGGCGTCCGAAATGATCGTCCAGATAAAAGCCAATCCACTGGTCGCCGTCCTGCAACGCACTCTTCAGGATGCCGCCTGAACTCTCGTGAAACGAGATCCAGTTGCTACGTATCTCGTGCTCCAGCGGACGATAGCTCGGTCGGAATACCGGAACATCGGGAGCGCCCATCATTCCTGCAAACTGCAACAGGAAAGCCGAAGGCGTGCCTCGTATCACACGCGCAATGACCTCTGCCTGCTGCGACGCTATTCTCTGCATCCACGCGAGAAATCCCGAGATGTAGCTTTCGGCAAATGACGTCTCTACGGCGTTGTATTCGCTCTTGTTGACTACCGTATGGAGCGGATCTCCCGCGTCCCGGCGCACCTCTTCGAGATGTCTGTCTCTTTTGACGTAATGCTCGAGAGAGCGTGACTGATAATGCACCAGTTTTCCGCCCTGCCAGTCCGGAGCACTTTCGGTAAAACCACCAAACTTGCTTGCCCAGACGATCGGCCGCCCTGCGGCGTCAACGCTATCACCGCTGACATAGACGTTATGAACCTGCGAAATCTCGCCAATAAGACGGGAAGGTCGAAAAATAACCTTTGTATGCCGGTTCCAGTAAAGGTCTGGGGTGCCGTGTCGCGTGTAATTCAGAACAGGAGCGCCCGCAGGACGGCTGACAAATCCGTTAGGGCCGACGCAGCTCCAGTTGAAAGCAACGAGAGAGGCGTCTCCAACTCCTTGGAGATACGTGCCGATATCCTGACCATCGAGATCGAGATATTCATCCGCGTCGAAAAACGCGATCCAGTCGAATTCGCTGCCATATCGCGTAACAGCATCATTATAGGCGCGAACCTGCCTGATATTATGAAGGTCACGATTGACCGCATTACGCGCATAGCGAATATCGATACTGTCCATCAGCGACAGGATCACAGATTCGGTATTGTCGTCCGAAAAATCATTGTAAATAATGAAACTGTCGAAGCCGAGCGCTTTGTGCCAGGCGATCCAGTACGCGATTTCTGACTCTTCGTCTTTCACAACCAAACATATCGCCGTCTTCATATCAGCACGCCCTCAGCTAGCATTGAGAGATCATTACTGGCTTGAGATTGGCCACTCAAGCGTCAAGGTGCTGCAATTTTTCAACGAAATATTGTGCAATGGTCAGTTCAACCCAACGAGCCCGATCATATAGCGACGGCGTAACGAGCAAATGCAAGAATAACCAATTGCAAGACGTTGGTATCGCGCTTCCGCATCTTGCGCGCACCGCTCGCCCTGCCTGTTTCTCGCTTGCTTCAAACGAAAAACAGAAAACGATCCGGGAGCGCAGATTGCCCGCGATCAGGGGTGCCGGATACCTTTCAGGGCTCCGACTGCCAGCGCAAACACGCCATCGCCACGACCCAGTTTGACTCGATCAGCTACGGGGTCTTCGCGTCGCAGCCGCGCTGCAAGGCGATGCGAAAGGGCTAGCACAACCGCGCAATAGGCACGCATGCGTCGGTCGCGCACCAGAGCGGGCAGGGCAGAAGCCTCGCGGTTCAGATGGTCGACCTCATCGAGCAAGTGGTCGAACACACGACGCAGCCCAGGCTTGCTGCGGGCCAGAAGAACATCTTCGACCTTCGCCCCTTCTGCATCCAGCATATCCTGCGGCAGATAGGAGCGATTCAAGGTCTTGAGGTCGGCCGTCACATCCTGAAGGTGGTTGAGCACCTGCAACGCACTGCAAAGCGCGTCGGAAAGCGGCAACGTCTCAGCCTTTTCTCCATGCAGCAGCAGCAGGAAGCGCCCGACCGGGTTGGCGGAAAAGCGGCAATAACCCAGCAACTCGTCCCAGTTACCGTAGCGATTTTTCATCGCATCCTGGATGAAGGCCGTAATCAGATCGGTCGCGGTCTCGAGCGGCACGCCGGTCTCAAGAAGATGGCGCCGCAGTATCACTGCGGTCTGCGCATCCGCGCGATGGGGCGCATCGCGTTCGCCGCGAATGACCTCTCCCATTCCCGTCAGCCGTGCAATCTTGGCCTCGGCAGAGAGTGTCGCGTTATCGACCATATCATCGATGACGCGGGCAAAATTGTAATAGGCCGTGACATGGGCCCGATTGGCCTTCGCGAAAAGAAGAGACCCTACCGGAAAATTCTCGTCACTGGCGCCCTTGCGCGACGTTACATCAGACTCGCCCCAGACGGGATCGATGGTCTTGCTGATGGCATTCATCAGGCGTGAGTCTCCTCGGTGTAGAAACGGCTTTTCCACTGCACGCCGCGCCCGCGATGATGATCGACCGCCGAACCGATGGTTGCCGCCATGTAGAACGCCGCCACCACGGGCAACGCCAGTGCGCGTAGAGGTGAAAGCCTAAAACGCAAGAGCGTCGGCAGGAAGGATATAACCGCTAGAAACAGCGAGGCGCCGCCCATGACGCGCACCCGTCCGCGACCGAAGAGCGCGAAATAGACAGGTGCCAGCCAGACAAGCCCCATGCCAATCACCGTGCAGAGCAAAATGATCGGAGAATACCGCAGCTGCACATAAGCCGTACGGGCAATCATACGCCAGATATCGCCCGCACCACGATAGGGGCGGATCGACCAGGCGAGCGTGCTATGGCCGAGATAGAGCTTGCCCCCTGCCCGCTTAATATCGGAGGCAAGCGAACAATCATCTATCAGCGCGCCCCGCACGGTCTCGACGCCACCGATCCGTTCGAGCATCGCACGACGCACCAGAATCGTGCCGCCCGCCGCACCGGCTACTTCGGAGGCCGGATCGTTGACCTTTTCGAACGGGTAGAGCATCGCAAAGAAATAGACGAAAGCAGGTACCAGCAGCCGCTCCGCCGCGCTCTCGCAGTTCAGCACCACCATTTCCGACACCATGTCCAGCCCGTCGCGCTGCGCCTTTTCAACCAGAGTTTCGAGATGCAGGGCCGAATGCAGGATATCGGCATCGGTCAGCAGGATGAACCCGTCTGCATCTACCTTCTCACGGGCGACCATTTCGCCCTGATGCACTGCCCAGAGCTTGCCGCTCCACCCTTCGGGGCGCTCTCGCCCGGTCACCACGGTCAGGCGGCCATGCGGGTCCGGCACCTGACGCGCCAGATCGCCCGTACCATCGGCGCTGCCGTCATCGACGACGATGACGCTCAGCCTGCCTTTGTAATCCTGCTGGAGCAGTGTCGCGAGACAGGGCTGAATCGATTCAGCCTCATCTCTGGCTGGTACGACGACAGCGACATCAGGCCAGATACTGGCCGAAACGGTATTGAACGGCGTCAGACGAGTGCCGGTACGCCAGAAGCGCCCATGGGCAAAAAGCAGCTTGCCCCAGGCCGCGAGCGCCGAGGCAGCCATCAGATTTCTGATCATTTCGTGGGAATCCGGCCGTGTTCGCGAAACCAGGTCACCGCGTCTGCCACAGCCTCGCGCGCCGGGCGTGGCGCATAACCGAGCTGCTCCTGCGCCTTGAGAGAGGTGAAGAACATTTTCTTCTTGGACATCGCCAGCGTCTCACGCGTCACACGCGGCTCGATGCCGAAACCACGCGCCAGCCATTCGGAGACGATTGCCACCGGCTGCAACCAGGCTTGGCGAAGCCTGATGCGCGGCGGCTTGACGCAGGCCACTTCGCTGATCAGCGAGAAGAAGTCGCCGAGCATGTAATTCTCGCCGCCGAGAATGTATTTCTCGCCGATCATGCCCTTTTCCAGCGCCAGGGCATGACCCTCGGCCACGTCATCGACATGCACGATATTGAGCCCGCTATCGACATAGGCAGGCATGTTGCCCGAAGCCACATCGACGATCATCTGACCCGTCGGGGTCGGCTTGATGTCGCGCGGCCCTACCGGCGTCGAGGGATTGACGATCACCGCAGGCAAGCCGTGCTCACGCACCAGCTTGAGCACTTCCTGCTCGGCCCGATATTTGGAGAGCTTGTAAACCCCGATCACGTCATGTTCGGTGACAGGGGTCTGCTCATTGGCTGGCGTTGCATCTTTGGTCAGGCCAAGGGCGGCAACGGAAGAGCAGTACACGACGCGCTCCACCCCGGCATCGAGCGCGGCCATCATCAGACGACGCGTGCCCTCTACATTCGCCCGCATCATGACCGCCGGATCAGGGACCCAAAGGCGATAATCGGCCGCCACATGAAACAGGTAGCGGCAACCTGCCAGGGCAGGGCCGAAACTCTCCGGCGCTGTGAGGTCACCGATCACCAGATCGGCGTCGAGCCCTTCGAGATTCGACAGATCGGCCCCGGCGCGCACCAGCAATCTGATCTTGTGACCACGCTGCTTGAGAACACGCGCGACCGCCGAGCCAACAAAACCGGTTGCCCCGGTAATCAGCGTGTATTCGCTCATGATAGGCCTTGATGCTCTCGTTTATTGCAAATCGACATGGCACCATACCGCTCACGGGAGGACAAGCAACCTGCGGGGTGATGGCTTTTTCGTCATATTCAGCCTTGGAGTAGCGAAAGCAGACTGTCTGGTGTAGACAGCCGCGGACACTCGACAGCGCGACATACTCTAGTAAATGCCGCAGAAACCTCATCTGCCTTTTCCCCGGCCGTGTGAGGGCCCTCGCAACCCTGCGTCGTTCGGACAAGACTTGCCTTGAAAACCCTGACCCTCATCCTCTCCCTGCTCGGCCTCGCTCTGCTTACGGGGATCATGGCCTGGCTCGGCATCGGTCATGTTTTCACCGCCATGCAGCGTATCGGGATCGGCGGGTTTCTGGCCATCGTTGGCGGTCAGGCGCTGGTCGATCTTGGCCTGGGCATTTCCTGGTATTGCGCCTGCCCCGAAGTCGGCCTCTTTCGCACCATCGCTTCGCGCGCTGTGCGCGATGCCGCCGGCAACTGCCTGCCCTTCTCGCAGCTCGGCGGCATGGTGATCGGCATTCGCGCCACATGCAGCATTCCGACACTGAGCCGTAAGCTTGGGCCGCTGCAATGGCCAGCTGCCGTCGCGACCAATATCGTCGATATCACGACAGAGGTACTGGGCCAGATCGTCTTCGTCATCATCGCTCTGGCCTGCCTGTTCGACCATAGTGGCACGAACAAATTCACCTGGCCGGTTCTGGGGGGCATGGGGCTCCTTGCGCTCGGCATCGCAGGCTTCATCTGGACGCAGCAACGCGGTGGGGCTGCCATCCATCATGCGGCCCGCTTTCTCGGTCGTCATATCGCCGATGGATGGCGCACGACGCTCATCGACAACATGGAGACGTTTCAGGCCCAGCTCGATCTGCTCTGGGCACGTCCGGCCCGCATCGCGACAGGCGCTTTCGTCCATCTGCTTTGCTGGCTCGGTGGCGCAGCCGTCACCTGGCTATCGCTCGAATTGCTGGGTGCCCATATCGGCTATCTGGGCGCGGTTGCGATCGAAGGCGTGGTCTGCGGCATCATGTCTGCCTCTTTCCTCGTGCCCGCAGCTCTCGGCGTGCAGGAAGCCGCCTATGTGGCCATAGGCTATTTCTTCGGGATCGAAGCCGAAATCTCGCTTGGTCTTTCGCTGCTGCGTCGCGGGCGCGACATCGCCATCGGCATCCCGGTCATGGCGATGTGGCAGATTTCGGAGATGCGCCGCCTGCGCAAGGGGGAGCACCAGACGTCAGGCGACGAAGAGCTTGATTACGCCGACCCTGTTACCCGGAGTGAGGCGTCATGACCCAGCCGATTTTCGGCACTCTTTGCGTCATCGGTCCGGGCCTTATCGGCTCGTCCGTATTGCGACGACTGCGCACGCAACCAGAACTTGTCGGCAGGCTGATCGTGGCCGACCGTGACCCCGCCGTCCTCGACCGGATACGCCATCTCGATCTGGGCGATGTGATTACAGACGATCTGCAGGAAGCGGTGAAAGACGCCGATTGTGTGATGCTTTGCGTCCCCGTCGGCGCCATCGCCCCTGTTGGCGCAGCGGTTTTGCCACATATGAAGCCTGGCGCCATCCTGACCGATGTCGGTTCGACCCGACGTAGCGTCGTCGATGCCCTTGCCCCGCATCTGCGCAACGACGTTCCCTATATCCCGGCTCATCCCATGGCGGGCACAGAGCATTCAGGACCCGATGCCGGGTTCGCCACGCTTTTCGACGATCGCTGGTGTCTGCTGACGCCTTCTGCCGACGCCTCGCAAGTGGCAGTTGATCGCATCGCCGATTTCTGGCGCGCCATGGGCGCCCGTATTCGGGTGATGGACACCGACCACCACGACACGATCTGCGCCATGGTCAGTCACCTGCCGCATCTGATCGCCTTCACCATCTGCGGCACCGCCGATACGCTGGCTGAAGACATGCGCGCCGAGGTGCTTGATTTCGCGGCCTCGGGTTTTCGCGATTTCACTCGAATCGCAGCCTCGGACCCGACCATGTGGCGCGATATCTTCCTGAACAACAGCGACGCTCTGCTTAGCGTACTGGACCGCTTCAGTCAGGATGCTGCCGCAATGGCCAAAGCCATCAGAGAGAGAGACGAACAGACCATCGTCGAGACGATTTCACGCGGACGCCGCATTCGTCGCAGCCTGCTCGAAAACCGCCAAGCCTGATTTTTCAGTAACATTAGAGGAGGTGTTCGCTCCTTTTCGATGAGGGAAAAGAACGCCTCGCATCTTGTATGGGGCTTTGCCCCATTCCCCACCAAAGGGCCGTCGCCCTTTGGAAACCCTTTACTGGGGTGCATCGGCGGGGCTTAGCCCCGCCAAAGATCAGCTTCAGATGGTCACAACGCGCAGGGTGTTGGTCGAACCCTGCTGCCCAAAAGGCAGACCCACGAGCAGAACCAGCTTGTCGCCCTTTTCAGCATAGCCTTCCGAGACGGCCAGACCGACAGCCTGATCGACCACGCCCTCAACGCCATAAACAGGCGTTTCCTGACCGACCGACATGGCGCGCACGCCCCAGACCATGTTCAGGCGACGGGCCGTTTCGTCATCCGGCGTCAGAGCTAGAACCGGACAATCGGCGCGCTCACGAGCGATCTGCAGCGCACCGCGGCCGCTCTGCGTGTAAACCACGATAACCGCTGCCGAGACGGATTGCGCAACGTGCCATGCGGCTTCTGCAATGGCGCCGCCGGTCGTGCCGTCGCTATCGGGGCGAAGTGCTTCTTCCTGCATGCGCCATTCGAGATCGTTCTCGACACGGCGCGTCACGCGGGCCATCACTTCAACGGCTTCACGCGGATATTTACCCGCTGCGCTTTCTGCCGAAAGCATCACAGCGTCGGTGCCGTCGAACACGGCATTGGACACATCGGAAACTTCTGCACGGGTCGGGGTGGGGGATGTGATCATGCTTTCCAGCATTTGCGTCGCAACGATCACCGGCTTGCCTTGGAAACGGGCCTCACGGATCGCACGCTTCTGCTCGATCGGCACTTCCTCAGCCGGAAGCTCGACACCCAGGTCACCACGAGCCACCATGACGGCGTCGGAAAGTGCGATAATATCGCTCAGACGCTCCATGGCCTGCGGCTTTTCGAGCTTGGTCATGATCCAGGCCCGGCCCTTGGCGATATCCTTGGCTTCCTGCACGTCCTCGGGGCGTTGCACGAAGGAAAGTGCCACATATTCCACGCCCAGATCGAGGGCGAAGGCGAAATCCTTGTGGTCCTTCTCGGTCAGGGCCGGGATAGGCAGCACAACGTCAGGCACGTTCACGCCCTTGCGTTCGGACAGCCAGCCGCCGACTTCGACTTCGGTTTCCATATGGGTCTCGTCGCAGGCAACGACGCGCAGGCGCATCTTGCCATCATCGAGCAGCAGACGGCTACCCGGTTCGGCGGCGCGCATGATCTCGGGATGCGGCAGGCAGGCGCGACGGACGTCGCCCGGCGCACGATCCAGATCGAGACGGAAACGCGCCCCTTCGACCAGTTCCACCTTGCCATCGGCAAAGGTACCAACGCGCAGCTTCGGGCCCTGCATGTCGGCCAGAATCGCAAGCGGACGGCCCAACTCGGCCTCGACATCGCGAATGGTGGCATGACGCTTCGCATGGTCTTCATGCGAACCGTGAGAGAAGTTCAGACGAAACACATCAGCGCCGGCGAGAGCCAGCGTGCGGATCATCTCATGGGTCGAGGAGGCCGGGCCAAGTGTCGCAACGATCTTCGTGCGGCGCTGTTCGGCCTCTTTGTTCATTCCCGTACCCTGAGCCGAAGCTGCCTGAGGTGAGGATGTCATACTGATCTCCGATCCAATTGCTGCACGTTGCATATCATAGCCTCAGCTAGGCTGAAGCGTCTCTCCTGGCAACAGCCCCCAGAACACGCGTCTGGGAAGCCATCCCGTATAGCCCTTGACCACCACCTTGCACCATGTCGACCCCTGCGGGCACAGCTTGAGCGTGCCGACGGTCCCTGGCTGCAGAACAGCGACGACTGCGCTGTTTTCATCAGACTGGCTGAATAGCAGCGTATCGCCCTGGCGCTGACGTGCCTCGCTTTCACCGGGCACATAACCCAGGACGCGGGCATCGGCCTTGCCGATCACATCGCCCGATTTGGCCGAAGCTTCGCCCACAGCCGCGGCATGCCCCTCAGGCGGCTGACCGGGTATGACGAAAGTGCGCTGGCCCACCAGCGTTGCCTGATGCACCCAGCCTTTCATACCGTCGGAATCCTCGATCAGACGCCAGACATCGAACTCGCGCTCGACCTCCACGGGCAGACCTCGGCGATGATAGACCCATTCGATTGGATAACGCTGGCCCGGCCCCTTGCGCATGAACACCTTATCGGCGCGCATGGCGGCAAAGCGCGGTAGCGGCAGACCAGTATTGGTACCCTTGTCCTGGGGCGGCGCATCGGGCGCGGCAGCCGCAGCAGCGGCCTCATCGGCGGAGGGAGGAGGCGGCGTTGCCGCAACGGCGGCAGCGCCTGCTGCGACCCCCGCCGCCGCCGCAGCCGTGCGGGCATGATGGCGCGAGGTGGAATGAGGCTTCGCCGCACGCGCCTCTTCTGTCGCATGAGCCGATTTGTGCTTTTTGCCTGCGCTCTTGGCCTTTTTGTGATGGACGGCGCCTTCGGTAGACGTTTTCGCCTTACCCCCGGCTGCGGCTTGACTGGCAGCATGTCTGTGATGATGCGAGGCATGTTTTGTCGTCTGTGGCGCAGCTTCTGCCAACGCGCCGAACGGCAGCAGAATCGTCAGCCCGATGCCGTAGACGATGCGGAATGTCTTCATGGGTGCATGGGTGCCAAGTTGTGGCGCTTCGGGCAAGAGGGCGTCCGCGTTACAGGCTCAGAATCTGAGCGTCGGCTGTCCTTTCCAGAAAACTGGTCACCCCGCAGATACGCGCGCCGACACAGAGATCCTCGACAGTCAGACCGGCAGCCCTCATTCCGGCCTCGCAGGCCAGAACCTCGCCCCCCAGCTCGAAAATGGCGGAACGCAGGGTTTCGAACCCCGCAATGCCCCTCTCCTGAAAGCGGATATCGAGCGCAGCTCCCTCAAGACCCGACCAGTCCTGACGCAACGCCTCGACGCTCAGACCGCCCGCAAAAAGAACGACATCGCGCCCCAGAGCGAGCGCACCGGCAGCGAGCACAAAAGCGTGATGAGCCCGCTCGAAAGAGCGATCGGCCAGAATGATTCCCATGACACGCATCTTCAATCCTTCCGGGCGCAACAGACGCATTCGGGGTCGGGCGGCAGGTCGAAGCTGCGGAATGAGGCACTGAGCGCGCTCCAGACCAGCACTTTCCCGCTCAACCCCTGCCCCAGAGACAGCATCTCCTTGAGCGCCTCGACCGCCATCAAAGAGCCGATCACACCCGTAACAGCGCCGAAAATTCCCGCCTGACCGCAACTCAGCGTCGCGCTCTCATCGGCGTCAGGCGTCAGGCAACGATAACACGGGCGCCCGTGACCAGGCACGAAGGTCGACAGCGTCCCTTCGAAACGCTGCACAGCCCCTGAGACAAGCGTCTTGCCCTGAGCCCAACAGCAATCGGCGACGGCATAGCGTGTCGAAAAATTATCGCTGCCATCGCAGACCAGATCGTACGCCTCGACGAAAGCTGGCAGGTTATCGGCTGTGGCTCTGACCGGATAAGTAACAATCTCCACGTCGGGGTTGAGCGCCGCAAGACGCGTTGATGCCCGCTCTGCCTTGCCATGACCGATATCGTCCGTCTGGAAGAGAATCTGACGTTGGAGATTGCTGAGTTCGACACGGTCGTCATCCACGATCCCGATCCGACCGATTCCGGCCGCGGCAAGATAAAGGGCCAGGGGGCTGCCAAGCCCTCCAGCCCCAATGACCAGAACAGACGAATCGCGCAGCCGCGCCTGCCCAAGCGCTCCGATTTCGGGCAGCAGGATATGCCGTGAGTAGCGCGTCAGGGCGTCGTCGGTGAAGGTCAGATCAGGGGCATGGGGCGGCATTATGAAGAGAAGATCCGGTTCTCGAAGAAAACTTCGTTGGCTCTCAGGATTTAGATGACAGAACCCTGTCCGATCCAATAACATAGAACTGTTCAGCGAAGAAAACAGAGGCTGCTGCCATCCGGAACGAAACGTGTTGCCGGCTTGATCGATAAAAGCGCGCGCAAGTCGTGCGTTCATGTCCCTTTTGCCAGTACTAGAGAAACGCCATGAGAGACCCCGCCGGAGTTCCTTTCGAAGCTGACGCGTTTGCGGAGCGACTGACATGGCCCTCGCTCAAGCGAATGCCCCATGCAGTAGGGGCGGTTTTCGTCGCTATGGCGTGCATCTATGCGCTCTCTCCCTATCTCGCGCTCTGGTCGCTGTCGTCAGCGCTGCGCAGCCACGATGCCATCGCCCTTTCCCAGCATATCGACTGGAGCGCCCTGAGCACGAACCTCAAGGCAGAAGCCATCGACGCGCTGATCGGCCCGCCACCATCGGCAGACGATCTGCCCGATTTCGGCTCCTCTTTCGCCAGCAACGCCGTGTCCCACGCCATCGATACGCGACTGACACCGGAGTTGCTGATGACCATGGCATCGCAGATGGTCAACACATCCCACGCCACCCCGTCTTTGAGCATCGGGCAGCTTTATGACCGCATCTCAGCGCATTTCGTATCGCCATTGCGTTTCGAGGCAGGGCTGGTGACAATGCCTGGCCAGAAGCCGACCATCGTTCACATGAAATTCGAACAATGGCGCTGGAAGATCACCGGCTTCGATATTCCCAAGACAGTCTGACTGGCTTCGGCGGGTAGGCGCGCCGCGCTCAGCGGCGACGGCGTGCAAACCCTAGGCCAAATTTGCGCATCACCCTCGCAACCCCGTAAGGCACGACCAGCATTCTGCGTGATTTCGGGCGCAGACAAAGCCGGAACAAACGCAACCGTGCCCGGTCTTCGATACGCAGACGCGTATTCGCAGCCATAAGGGTGGCGAACTCGTCGAGCATATCCACCAGCTCATCTCTGTGCTGCGCCATTCTGATTTCATAATCATAGCGCGCAAAGTAGATCGATTTAAACGCCTCACCGGCTATCAGATTGCAGAACCGGGGAAAAATGAGGTCACGCACATACATACTGCGTCGTTCGGGATCTGACGCAAAAAGCGTGCAGAGCTTGTGAATATACAGCATGCGGCTGCGGCTCATGCGAATGCTGTAGGAGGTGCTGTTCTTGTTGATGCACCAGACTGTAACGGCTTGTGGGAAAAAGTAATTCGTGAAGCCGGAGCGAAAAATCCTGAGGAAAAGATCGTCGTCCTCGTAACCCATGAACTGCGGGTCGAATCCGGCAACAGCCTCGAACGCCTCGCGGCCGATGATTGAGGCCGAGGGCAGGATATGCATATCGCGCTCGAGCAGATCCTCGATCGAATATTTCGGGTGTTTGCTATAGCGGGCGGCAATCGAGGTCGCGACGATATGGCCTTCCTCGTCCGCCTCCATCAACTCGCCATACGCCCAGCCAAAATGCGGATCGCTCTCGGGCACCTGCCCCAGCAGCAGCTCCACATGATTTTTGAGAAAAAAATCATCCTGATCAAGGAAGCAGATATAAGCTGATTTCGTCAGGGACACGCCAAGATTGCGAGCGCTCCCCTGTCCACCATTCTCCTTGTGGCGCACCTCTACGCCGTACCGGGCCGCAATCGCCTGCAATTTCGACGATTCCTCTGGCGTCGATCCATCGTCGACGATGAGAAATTCGTCCGCCTTGACCGTTTGCGCAAGCACACTGCGTATGGCGCGCTCAATATAACGTGCACCATTATAGAACGGGACGATGACCGCCACTGTCCTGGCTATGCTCTTGGGATCGCTCTTGGAGGCGTTTTTCACCACAGTGCTGGAAGGCGCCTCGCTGGAGGCTGCTCTCCTGCCTGCGTTTCTGGCAACAGCTTTAACGCCCTCTTTGGCTGGTGTCTTGATCGTCGGGGCCTTGCTCATCGAGGCGCCTTTCCTGGTCATGCCGGTCGTTGACCAGCGCTTCTCGCAGCGCCTGAAGTCACGATTGCCATGACGGCGCGTCTCCCTTTCCCTTTCCTGACGACGCAAAGACACAGGGAAAGCGGGCGGGTTTCACTCCCGCACCATGCAGCCACGCGACGCCTGCGGTATCGGCTCTTATCGCCCGATGCCGCAAACGCCAACGCGTCTGGCATCATCAGGCCGGGGGAAGATCTTCCTCGAGCACCGTGATGTGGATGGCGTAAGAGACCTCACCTTCATCGTCATCGCGGTGAACCGTGCCGATGACCTCATCATTGACAGCGAGTTCGACCGTATGACCGGCACGGGCAGGCGGATTGACGGTCAGTTTCGGCGAACCGAGCAGGCGACGCAGCGTCGTTTGCAGACGGGTCAGCTCCGAAGCAGGGATAGCAGCCATGATCACTCCTGGGTTTTAACAGCTGGAGCGATCTTTAGAGCATCCTTCTGGCCTGCGAAACCTCCTTTAGGACGCCAGCGATTTTCGTAAAGAAATGGCCATTCTGCTGCCATGTTTCCTCCGCAGCATCCGGAGATCCGAAATTTTGCCTGTGGGAGAATCATGCTTCGCTTTTTCATGGCCCTTGCCCTTCTCGCCACGGCCCCGATGGAAGCCGCTCTTGCTGCAGCGGCCCCGTCGCATTTCAGCACAGCCCTCTCCCGTCAGATCTCGAGTGACGGCCCGCGTGCTGTCGCGTGGCGCCTGACGCTGGATCATAACTGGTCCCGTGTTACCAGTGATGTCGCGACCAATGACCCGGCCCTGAGTTCGGCAACACTGCGCGCATTGCTCGACTACACGCCCAAGCATGAGAAGGCCTCCATGCAGCAAGCCCTGAGAGAGCGCCTGCAGAAAGATACGCTGGCAGGACTGTCAGCTCTCTCGCCCGTCTCTTACAGCCCGTATTCTGGCCGGGCCATATGCGGTGCGGGTGAAGCCCGCTGGAAACACCGGCTGCAACCCGCGCTGCTGGCTACGCATGATATCGTCTATGCTCTGCAACGCGAAGATTGCCTCAAGGCGCTCCGGTTACGTTCCTGACATTCAAAAGAACTTTTAAGCTGGACGCGGAGAACTTCCTCGCCCTCAGACAGTTTTTGTCATAAATTCGAACTCACGAATCTGTGACACTTCAACCCTGTCGAGGATATTCTTTGGCTTCCACCCTGCGTATCGCTCCGGGCGCGCTGGCGCTCCTGAGCCTCTCTGGCTGCGGCTATTTCGACTCTCGTGAAGCCCACCGGGCACAAATTGCGATGATCGGCATGACATCGAACGATCTGCAGGCCTGTGCTGGCCTGCCCAGTTCTACAAAAGTGCTCAACGACACGACACAGATCTATCAGTATACGGCCAAGATGAATCTGCCGACGGCAAGTGACTCAACCATCATTCCGGTTCAGCAAATTCTGAACATGACCCAGGTCACGCTGGGGGGGGCAGGCACGACCTGTACGGCAGTCATTCGCCTCGATCATGAGCGCGTTTCAGAAGTGCACTACGCGGGCGATGATGACGAGATCATCGGATCAGACGGCATCTGCTCAATCATCACCCGCGGCTGTGCCCGCCAGCCCGAGGCCAGCATGCGCAAGGTCAGCGGCGGGCCGTTCGGCCCTGTTTCCGCCTTCCACTCTCCTCGTGCGCCCAATCAGAGCACGACCGCGACCTACAACAAGCAATCCGGAGAGACAGTGCCCAATTATACCGACAAATCCGAGCCCGTTATCGTCCCAAGGCCTTGAACAGGGCACCGGTAGCTATTTCCTGCTTCATGCGCGAAATCGCTACCGGCAGGCCGAGGAATATGGCCTCGCCGATCAGAAAATGCCCGATATTAAGCTCACACAATCCGGGCAATCCTGCCACGCGCCCCACATTCGCGAAGGTCAGTCCATGGCCAGCGTGAAGCTCCAGCCCCTGCGCTGCTGCGGCGCGGGCACCGTCGTAAAGACGGGCAAATTCTGTCTCATCCGGGTTAAGCGCATAAGCACCCGTATGCAGCTCGACAACCTGGCCGCCGATACGCGCAGAGGCTTCGATCTGGGCAGGGTCGGGGTCGACAAAAAGAGAGACGCGAATACCGGCCTCTCTCAGCCGGGTAATTTTCGACGCCAGATCGGCTTGCTGCCCCAGCACGTCGAGCCCGCCCTCGGTCGTCACTTCCTCACGCCGCTCCGGCACCAGACAGCAGGCATGGGGGCGAAGCGCGCAGGCTTTCGTCACCATTTCGTCAGTCGCAGCCATTTCGAAATTCAGCGGCACCGAAAGCTCTTCACGCAGACGCGCCATATCCTTGTCGCGTATATGACGTCTGTCTTCACGCAGATGCGCTGTGATGCCATCGGCACCATGCCGCGCCGCCAGGAGCGCCGCCGCCACCGGGTCGGGATGCGTGCCGCCACGCGCATTACGCACCGTCGCGACATGATCGATATTCACACCCAGTCGGATCATGATGCCTCTCCCTTGCTCATGGCGCGCTGCGCCCCCAGTTTCCGCGCCATGCGTAGCGCGGCGAGCAAACTGGCCGGATCGGCCACGCCCTTGCCCGCAATCGAAAAAGCCGTGCCGTGATCGGGCGATGTACGGATGATCGGCAGACCAAGGGTCACATTCACCCCCGTCGCCATATCCAGTGTCTTCAGCGGAATGAGCGCCTGATCATGATACATGCACAAGGCTGCATCATATAGCGGCCGCGCCAGATCGGTGAACAGCGTGTCAGGTGGATAAGGGCCAGTCGCATCGACCCCTTCTTCACGCAGTGCCTCGATCGCAGGCTGGATCATATCGCGCTCTTCAAGGCCCATCACGCCTCCCTCACCTGCATGAGGGTTGAGACCCGCCACGGCGATACGCGGCGCTTTGATACCGAAATCACGCCGCAGCGCGAGCGCCAGCGCACGACCGACCTGCACGATCCGTTCGGTCGAAAGCGTATCCAGCGCCTCACGCAAGCTCACATGCACCGTAACCGGCACCACGCGCAGACGCGGTGAGGCGAGCATCATGATTTCCTCGCCCGGCACACCGCAAAGCGATGCCAGAAACTCTGTGTGACCGGGAAAGCCGAAACCGGCTTGCTTGAGCACGATCTTGCTGATCGGATTGGTGACCACGGCCGACACGGCTTTCGACAGAGCCAGAGTCGTGGCTGTTTCTATCGAGGCGATGATCGCCCCTGCGAGAGCCCCATCCGGCTGGCCCGGCACGACAGGAACCGGCAGCGCCAGAGGCAGAACGGGCAGCGCGCCAGCAAACGCGGCTTGCGCCTCCTGGGCATTCTGCACGATCTGCACCGGCACATGCGATGCCAGCAGCGCTGGATCCCCAACCCACAGAAAGGCCTCACCCTGCTCGCGCAGGGCTTTCCAGGCCAGAGCCGTCAGTTCAGGGCCGATCCCGGCTGGATCGCCCATGGTGAGTGCAGGCAGCATGGCGCCTCTCATACGCTTTGGAGCCGGAATTTACCGGCGGGCAAACGCGTCCAGAATACGCACCCAGGAGCGGATTCCTTTGTGAAAGGACTCCACGCCATATTGCTCGTTGGGTGAGTGGATACGGTCATCATCCTGCGCGAAACCGACCAGAAGCGAGTCCATATCGAGCGCCTCCTTCACCTCGGCCACAACCGGAATCGACCCGCCGCAACCGATAGAGACGGCAGGCACACCCCATTCATCGCCTAGCGCGTCCAGTGCGGTACGCAGGAGAGGGCCGTCTTCCGGCACGGCAAACCCGGTCGATGCGCCGTGTTCGGTAAAACTTACCTTGGCATCGGGCGGCAGAACGGCACGGATATGGGCACGAAAGGCCGCACGAACGCACTCGGGATCCTGCCCCGGCACAAGACGGAACGACACTTTTGCCATGGCCTTGGCGGGAAGAACGGTCTTGAACCCATCGCCCTCATAGCCGCCGGAGATACCGTTGATTTCATAACTCGGACGTGCCCAGATCTGCTCGATAGCCGTAAATCCTGCCTCGCCCGCAGGCTGCGACAGACCGACAGGCGCCAGCGTTGCGGAATCATCCGGGAAGATCGCGCGCCACTGCGCACGCACAATATCGGACGGCACAACGACGTTGTCATAGAACCCCGGCAGGGTCACATGGCCGGAATCATCGCGCACGCTGCCCAGAGCCTTGCAAAGCAGCTCGATCGGATTGCGCGCCGCATTGCCGAACATGCCCGAATGCAGATCATGCGTGGCACAGACGATCTCGACTTCCTCTCCCACGAGGCCGCGCAGGCTCGTAGTGATGGCAGGCGTCTTGCGGTCGGGCATGCCGGTATCGCAGATGAGGGCGACATCGGCTTTGAGTTCCGTCGCATTGGCTTTGAGGAAGGGCATGAGATTGGCGCCGCCGCTCTCTTCTTCCCCTTCGATCAGGATCGAAACCCTGACTGGCAACGTGCCACGAACGGCTTTCCAGGCGCGACAGGCCTCGATGAAGGTCAACAACTGCCCCTTATCGTCAGACGCGCCACGCGCCACGATAATCCTGCGGCCATCGGCTTCGGTGGTGATCGACGGCTCGAATGGATCGCTCTTCCAGAGTGAGAGAGGATCGGTCGGCTGCACGTCATAATGGCCGTAGAACAGCACATGTAGCCCGCCTGCCGGGCGCTCGTCATGCCCCACGACCATCGGATGGCCGGGTGTTTCGCGCAGGCTTGCGTCAAAGCCAAGCGCCGTCAGCTCGTCACGCACCCATTCGGCAGCCTCGCGGCAATCGCCGGCATGTCTGGGCTGAGCCGAGATGCTGGGGATGCGCAGCAGAGCAAAAAGCCGCTCGAGGCTCTTGTCGAGATCCTGATCGACGCGCGCCAGTACTGTTTCCGTGCTCTCAGTCACCCGCACTCTCCTTCACCACACTCACTCCAACGAGACAGGCCAGGGTCTTGCGATAGGCAGCCCGCATCTCCGCCGCCTGGCGCGATGCTGTCTCCGACGCCTGGCGCCACATCTCCTCATCCTGATAAAGGCTGACGATCGCGTCTGCAAACCGCCCTGCGTCGAGCGGCACCTCGAGAGGCTCCATCAGGGGTCCTCCTTCTCCGATACAAGGCAATCCGCATGAGGCCGCTTCAATACGCTGAAGCGCGATCTCACCACTTCGCTCATCGGGCGCAATCAGAACACGACAAGCAGCAGCCAACTCTACGAAAGGTGCCTGCCCCGCCATAAGCGGCGCAACCTGCCGATAATGGGTAATCATGGATAAATCGAGCGATTGCAGGGACTCATTGGCCAGTATCAGATTGACCGGCTCGGCCAGACGACCATCGAGACGCAACAACACGTCGCGCACGAACCACCTGAGAAATGTCTGCGTATATCCGGGTGCCGTTGCCGGTTGTGCGGCAAAAAGCAGATTACGCCTGTCGGCAAAGTCGCGGCCCGACAGCGCAGGCGCCGCCTCGCCCAGAATGGTCAGTCCGACGAGCCCGGCTTCGCGCAGAAGTGCTGCCTGTCTCTCGCTCTGAACGACGATATCCTGACAGAACCAGGCATTGGCCGTCTCTTCTGCAAGACGCTGCCGGTAGAACTCCGTTTCATCAAACTCGCCGGTTTTGGCAGAAAGGCGTTGATCGTTCTCCTGCTCGAAGGTCTCGATTTCGCGTAGATCGAGGATTACCCGCTCTTCAGGAAGATAAGCGGCCTTTTCACTCAGAAGAGGAAACACGGTGTTAAGTGCATGACCACCGCATATCCAGATTCGATCAAAGCCGCGCACGCGCTGCTCGATGAGACAGCCCAGACTCTCTGTCGAGCCGCTGCGATATTCGAGTTCTTCTGGCATCTCCTGTCTCAGACAGGTCTCGGCCCTATCTCCCTCGACCAGCACGAACAATGTGACCTGCAGCCCAAGATCAATGAGCGTTTCACTCAAAGCTCTTACACGTATCTTGTGAGAGATCTTCTCAGGGGTTCCATCCCGCACGATCAGAAGAAGCCGCTCGCCCCAACGCGACGAGCGATGCAAAATCTCTGCGTTCTGCGGTGCCTGAGGCAGACTGCCACGCAGAATATCGGCGAAATGGCGCCGCAACATCAATGCATCACGCGAAAGGGCGGCTGGGTGTGCCGGTTCTCGCTCTGGCGAGCGGAGAACGAACCCCGGATCGTAGACAATACGCTTGGATGGCAGAGCCTGCCGAATGCTCAGCCCGAGTGCGGCCCAAACCGGCACTGGAAGCGTCAGGGCCTGAAGATCCGGCCTGTCTGAAGACAGGCTGCGAAGATTTTCGGCGAAACAGAGGAGGGCACCCCCTCCCACGGTGTCACAGGCACGAACGAAATCGACCTCCTGCGCAAAAGCTTCCATGCCCGCCCCATAGGGCTGGCAACTGCCATCACGCGCGACAGAAAGCCCTGCCTCGATCACACGAAGATCATAGCCGAGGATCTGGGGCGCAACCGCAATCACTCTGTCTTGACCAAGACGCGATAAACCGTTCTCGAGAGACCCGTAAAAGAGGTGACACCCTGCCTCGATCAGCAAGACGCGGTCAGCGGCGAGCTGAGGTACCGCACGCTGCCAGCCATCCTGCAGACGGGATGATGCCAGGGAAAGACGTTCCACCCCATGGGCGTAGCGCTCGATCTCCGCGGTTTCGTCTTTCGCTCCTGCGTCCAGAAGAACAACCTGCATCGCCCCGCGATTGCCCTCATGCAGCGACGCCAGAGTCTGGATTAGCGCAAGAAAATGCGACGTCGCCAGGATGACAACGCTTAATTCGGGCGTGCCCACATAGCGAAAATCAAGAGGCGTGCGTGACAGAAGAGGCAGAAGCGTCTCAGCCCGCAAGGCCTGAAGATTCTCAAGCTGACGAAGGACAGGAGCATCTGCCAGAGACGTGGCGGGGGGGCTGCCCCCGGTTTTGACGAGATCGATAAAAGCATTGCTACAAATCTCGCGCCAGCTCGGAGCATGACCCATAAGGCGCGTACTGGGCAGCGAGATGCCCTCTGCCGGACTACGCCCCTCAAACAAGCCATAACGTACAAAATGATCATAGCCGTTGCGTAGTGATCGGGCGCGCACCTGATCATTCACATCGGGATAGCGCTCGAGATACGCGCGCTCGCTGAAGACCGCGTTCGGACTGTAATGCGTCGGGGTTTCATTCGAGAGATAATGATGAAGCGGCGATACATACTCGCCACTCTCGATCTTGCCCGAGACATCTTCATACTGCGCCAGATACCAGACCGGATCGAAATACCACGAGCATCGTAACGTGTTGAGATCCTGCGAAAGGGTCAGCCGGGTAAATTCCCCCATCCCGGAATCAAGCGGCACACGCTGCTGAAACAGACTCGCGCGCAGGATGTCAGGCACAAAGAAGGGCGTGCTGACGCGTCGCTCGAGTTGCCCTTTCTCCAGATAGTGATCATAGCCATTACTATAACCCATTTCACGGACAAGTGCGGGCGTCAGGTCAGGATTTTGGCAGAAATACTCGCTTTCCGAAAAGAGCCAGTGACAGGAGCGCCCTCGGTGACCCGTCTCGCAATAATGCTGAAAACCGGAATCGAAAACGCCCATCCTGATGCCATTTTCGACATCGAAATGAACACGCCGATACCAGATCTCGTCGAAATACCGGTTGGGTGAGTGGGCATAGCGCGCGCCATCACGCTGCCAGAATTCGAAGAGACCACGATCGTCAGGCAGGCTGCCCGTCATGTCTATGACGGTCTGGCCGTAGCGCGCGCGATACCAGGCGGGATCGAAGACGGCCCAGAGTGGCGTATGGGTGTCGCGCTCTTCACCCGGTCCGAGCGCGGTCAAGGTTTCTGGTATCACGGTCATCTTACCGGCCTCAAAGCGTCAGGACTGTGCCCGGCGGCTTTGCATGAGGGCATTGAAGTCGACAGGCTGGATATTGGCGACCGGAAAACCGGACTCACGGATCAGGTTCAGAAGCAGATGACGTGCGGATGGAAAAAGCTGGCGCGGCGCCTCAACGAGCAACAGCGTCTCTATCATGTCCTGACGCGCATTCTGCAGCGCAAAGAGCCCGGAATAGACCAGATCGATCCTGTAGAGAATTTCCGGTTCAGGCATTTCCGGCATAGGCGGCGTGCGATAACCGATGCCCTGCATGGCGAGACTGACCTCGAAATTCGGCTGATCTTCGCCGAGCTGCCGGGCATTGACGTCGATACGCAGCCCCACATGCGGTCGAGGAGGCAGGTTATAGAACACTTCTGGCGCACCGACCGAAGCGATGCTGGAGGATTTCAGATATTGCGTGCCGGAGACGAGCAGCGTTTCCAGTGCAATCCGATCCGAGCGGCCGGCTGTGCCCGTGTCTTCCTGTTCCGACATGAAATCTCATTCCCTCAATGTCTTTTCATTGCAATGCTTTCTGACCGAAAGCATACAGCGCCAATGCTTGTGTCATGACTTGCCGGACAAGGCCAGCCAACGCAGGAAAAACGCCGGTCACGCTCATCATTTAATACAAGGCGGTCATCAACCGTCAGAAGCTCTGTCCACGCAGAAAACCGAGCGCCGGCAGCGGAGACCAGCTTTTGGGTATCTCGGCACGCGCGATCTGCCGCAATTCATAGCGTAACGGTGCCTTCTGCTCCGAGGCCAGAAAATGCCTGTACTCATGCACCTGCCGACTGCGCCAGACACAATCAGCCTCCGCTGCCTCGTGACTGGCATGAACATTGGCAATACGACTGCGACGCCCCTGCCAGGCAATGACCGCCCAGAGCCTGTCGACATTGGGCAAAGGCGGTCGGAACATCAAAAGCTGCGACATGAGGGGCACGACCTCCCTGATCATGGGCCGGGAATGTCCATGACCGGATCACGTCTCGCGGTCGAGCGTCAAGAAAAAGCAACAAACCTTGCCGCTTATCGGAACCCGAGGTAAGGCGATACGATCAGTCTACGGCTCGAAATTCTTGCGCCGATAACTCGTTGAAGTGAGGTCTTTCCGATGGTGCGCTTACTCGTTATCGTCGTTTTTCTTGTCGTTCTGATCACCTTTGCTTTGAGCAACCCCGATCCGCAATCGCTTTGGGTCGTTTCCTATGGCTGGCAATTCTCGGTCGGGATGCTGGTTCTTGGCGTCGGTGCCGCAAGCTTCCTTCTCGGCGGCTTCGTGATGTTCATTGGCGAGGTCAAGCAGCGCTCGCGCGCCAGAAAAGCGGAACAGCAGGTGCGTGCGCTCGAGAGCCAGGTGCTCGATCTCCATCAGCGCCTAGATCGCCTGACCCTTGCGACCGATCCCAGCCGTGCGCCGTATGAAGCACCGGCTGCAACGTCCGTCGCCCCCTGATTCCCCTATCCTCCCCCCCCCCCCCTCCCATGACCGTTCCAGTTAGAGAGACCATGAAGCGCACCCGCCTGATCGCCGCCCTCGACACACAGGATCTCGACCAGGCACGCGACTGGGCGAAAAAACTCGACGGCACGGTCGATGCCATCAAGCTGGGTATGGAATTCACCTATGCGCAGGGACTCTCTGCCGTACGCAGCGTGGCAGGCGAGCGCACGCTGTTTCTCGACCTTAAGCTGCATGATATTCCCAATACCGTTGCCAAGGGGCTGACCAGCCTCGCGCCGCTCGGCGCTTCTTTGCTGACCATTCATGCCAGCGGCGGCAGCGCCATGATCCGTGCCGCACGTCAGGCGATTGACGCTGCCTACCCGCCCCTGCACCGCCCGGTTCTTCTCGCCGTGACTGTGCTCACGAGCCTTGACGAAGCGGCACTGCATGAAATCGGCATCCCCACAACGCCTCGCGAGCAGGTCGTGCGTCTGGGACGCCTGGCCATGACGGCCGGGGCAGACGGGCTGGTCTGTTCGGCAGAAGAAATTGCCCCCTTGCGCGACGCGCTGGGCGAAGCGCCCGTTCTGGTCGTGCCCGGCATACGCCCCACAGGCTCTGACGCGAACGATCAAAAGCGCATCATGACTCCAAGACAGGCCGCGCAGGCTGGCGCAGACTGGATTGTGGTCGGACGTCCGATCACCCTGGCGGCGGACCCCGCCGCCGCTGCGGCCTCAATTCAGGCGGAACTCGCTTCCGCATGAAAACGGGGGTCAAGATCTGCGGTCTGATGGATAGCGACGGACTGCGGTCCGCCTGCGAAGCCGGGGCCGACTGGATCGGCTTCGTGTTTTTCGCCAAGTCCCCGCGCTTTGTGACCCCGCAAGAAGCTGCGGAACTGGTCGCATCCTATAGGGGCACGTTGCCCAAGATCGTCGGGCTTTTCGTCAAGGCCAGCGACGAGCAGATTGCCGCGACGCTCTCGACGGTACACCTCGACATCCTGCAGCTTTATGACACGCCAGAGCGGGCACGGGCCATCAAGGCCCGGTTCGGCCTTCCAGTATGGCTGTCCTGCGCTATCACAGACCAGAACGACCTTCCCACAGAGTCTGATCTCGACGGCTACGTGATAGAACCGCGCGCACCCGACAACGCCTCACGCCCTGGCGGCAATGGAATCAGCCTCGACTGGGCGCTGCTTCAGAGCTGGCATTCTCCCTCGCCCTGGATGCTGGCTGGTGGGCTGAACCCGGACAATATCGCGCAGGCAATCGCTGCCAGCGGCGCCCCTGCGGTGGATGTCTCTTCAGGCGTAGAAACCGCGCCCGGATGCAAATCTCCCGCATTGATCCGAAATTTCATCAAAAACGCCAGAGGCACTTGCGCGCCAGACAGAAAATGATATGGTCCGCCCGCGCTGGAGAGATGGCCGAGCGGCTTAAGGCGCACGCTTGGAAAGCGTGTGTACGTTAATAGCGTACCGTGGGTTCGAATCCCACTCTCTCCGCCACCAACTCCCTGAAAATCATGAAAATTATGTCGCTCGCTCATCTGAGGACGCACTTTCTTCAAGACTCTTCTCCATTCTGGGAGAGCTTTTTCATTATGCGCGGCATTATATTTCCTCTCCCTCCTGCCAGCACCACAAAATGCGCCAAGGAATCCACGAAACACTTCATGCGATCAATCTGGACCGCTCGACACAATGAGGCTTGTCCCACGTTGCAGTAGCAATTCTACCCGGCGCTCGGGCGAGCGGCGTCAGTGTTATTGCGCAACAGAATGCGCTGATTCTTTTTCCTCATCTCTTTCAGCTTGTCATAATCCGATAATATCATATTATCGATATATAGATAATATGAGGGCGTCATGGCCGACGAAATGGAAAACAAATCGGCTGAGGTGGCCGAAATTCTGAAAACGCTCGCTCACCCAGGACGCCTGCTCATTGCCTGCACTCTGGTCGAGCGAGAGCTTTCGGTCGGGCAGATCGAAGACGAACTCGGCATCCGACAACCTGCTCTCTCCCGTCATCTCAAGATACTTAAAACCGAACAGGTTATTTCAAGCCGGAAGCAGGGAGTGTCCGTATTTTACCACCTTTCGGATCGAAAGGTGGCTGCTCTGATCAGATTTCTCTACGAGACTTATTGCCGCGACCACCATGATCCTGTCTGAACCAAATTTTCAGGGCCTCGCAGGCGGGTTACTGATCGGGCTCTCCTGCGCAGCGTATCTTCTACTCACCGGGCGAAGCGTCGGAATCAGCGGTATGGTCGCGGGCCTATTTGCAGAGAAGTCTTCGTCGCCAGACACGACATTCCTGCTCGGGCTCATCGTGGGGCCGTTATTGTGGCGTCTGGTTTGGGGCGTCTGGCCCCCGATCACAATCCATGCCTCTTTTTTGACCGTGGTAATTTCCGGCCTTCTCGTGGGCTTCGGCACGCGTCTGGGCAGTGGCTGCACGAGCGGGCATGGCGTCATGGGTATGGCGCGTCTTTCCCCACGCTCGCTGATCGCCGTAGTCACCTTTCTCACCGTGGGCGCGAGCACCGCCACGCTCTTTCATCTTCTGACAGGTGGCATGCAGCCATGAAGCTCATCAACCTTGTCAGCTTCTTCTGCGGCACGGTTTTCAGTCTGGGGCTGATAGAGGGAAAAATGATCGATCCAGCCGCCGTGCTTGCCTTTCTCGATTTTGCCGGCGCCTGGCGACCTGCTCTTATATTCGTGCTCTTTGGCGCGGTCATCGTGGCTTACACTGGCGTAGAGATACAGAAACACCAGGCACGCCCTTGGCTCGATGAGAGTTTTTCCATGCCAACCATGAGAAAAATCGATCGTCGTCTTATTATCGGTAGCATGGTTTTCGGGCTTGGATGGGGACTGGTCGGGCTTTGCCCAGGCCCCGCCATCGCCGGTCTACTAATAGGCAATTTGAAAACTCTCGTCTTCCTGATGGCCCTCTTTGTAGGGATGTACGGATTTTCTTTCTGGTCCCGGCGTGCAGGATAACAAACACTGTACGGAATGAATTTGGTCATAAGGGAGCGCTGCAAAAAAGAGATCTTGCAGCGCTCATGTGATGAGGCCCGTGTTTCGCAGCCCGGCATCTGCCTTTCTGACGATATGCACCGGGAACCAGGCTTGATTGTTGCCTGACGCAGCCTCCTGGGCCTTTGGATCAGCTAATCGTAAAATCAGACACCTTCAGGTCCGTCACACCAAGGAATGTAACCTTGGCAGTCCCATCGATCATTACTGAAGTATTGCCGCCCGAAACGCTCGCCGTATTCAAAATGGCCTGAGCAGAAGCCGTCGCATCGCTTGGCTTGTAGTTATAAAGGAAAAACTTGTTATCGGCGGCACGGAAATCGGTGATCGTGAAATTACCAGCGGTATGGTTTGCCAACATGCCGAAGAGATTACCGGCGCCCGAACCGCCAGTCACTGTCGCGGCCACCGCCGTGCTGGACGAACCCGTAAAGGCGGTACCCAGATAGAACTGGTCCGACGCAGTCCCGCCAAGAATGGTCTGCTGACCCGCGCCTGACCAGGCAGAGAGTCCACCCGCGACATTGCGACCATCGATCATCTGGTTGCCGGTGGTGTAAGGCTGGTTGGCCGTGAAGAGCAGGCGTGATGCGGAGCTCATTGTAACCGAGAGCCCGTCAGCGCCGTAAATCGTACCGGAACCTGCAGCGATCGACGTCTGGCCGGTGCCCGAGATAAAGGTCAGAGCGCCCGAAACGCTGATATTCTGATTGCTTCCGTGAATAACCTGAAGATTGCCCGCTGCCGAGATGGTGTCGCCCTGAGTACCCGTGACCGTCGCCGAGCCCGAGCTGACATTTACCACAGACGATGTACCGCCATAAACCGAGCTGTTATCGCCAATCGTGATATTGTTGCCTGCAGAAAAATCCATGACAGCGGCATTGGTCATCAGATTGGCGGTGGAATTGCCCCCCTGAAGCGAGACCGTGTCGATTGCACCGGCCGCCCCATAAATCGTGTCCTTGCCGACGGACGTGACGAAGTTATTCGACCCACCGAGATAGATCACGTTATTTCCCGTGCCGCCCGTGATCGTGTTGGTACCGCTGGCACCGTAGATCGTGTCGTTACCGGACCCCGTGGCGATATTCCAGTTACCCGATGACCCGGAAGCATTGAAAACGTTATTGCCCTGCGTTCCTGCGAAGCTACCGGAATTATTGCCGACCTTTACATTGGATCCATACTGGTCGCCCGAAACAATATTAAGGAAGCTGGCCGTGTTTTGGGTTGTATCGAGCGTTACGGCGCCACCAAGCGTGTTGCTGCTGGTCGAGGCGACGACAATGTTCGAATAATTACCCGCAACACCGTAGGTCCCGCTTTTATCGATGACTGCCTGTGACGCCTTCTGGGAAGACACATACCCGTTCGTTCCAGGGGTCAGGATCGAATTATCCAGCGAGCCGGCTGTGAGCAGCGTCTGAAGACTGGACGCATAGCTTTTTGCCATCGTCCCGGCAGTATCAGACGTAACATACGGAATATAGACAGTGTTATTGACACCCTGGACGACGATATTGGGCATGCTGACCTCGGATAAAGTTGCTGTGCTGGTGGCGCCGTTTACTGGCGTCATGGAGACGATGGGAACAGTGCTTGATTGATCGCTGTAAGAGACGGCTTTGGTCGTGTCATAAGTAATCGTCGGATCTTCTACGTTGTAATTACCCGTAACATCGCTTGAAAGTCCCGTCCCTGTGGACTCGACGCCGATATAGGTTCCGCTCAGATACCAGTTGCTCAGATCCTGCAGCTGGCTTGCAAGGTTCGGATAAAGCCCAACCATTGCCTTGATGGCAGCCATGAGCCCCTGGTTCACATCAACGGTCGTCTGATACATGACGCCATTATTGGAGGCATCGTTCGGGTTGATATAGGCAGCCTGCGATCCGGTGACGTTATAAATCGAGCCCCCTAGAGACTTGGGCAAGGAAACATAGACTTGGGGAGTTCCCTTATAATCGACTGTCTCGAACTGCAGAAACAATCCGAAACTCATCGTCGCGCTATGGAAATTGATCGTAAAATTGATACCGGCCTGATAGGTTCCGGTAGTACCGGAATAATCACTGATACCCTGCTCGAAAGAGGCAGTAATCTGATGATTAAATGAATACTGTCCGTCTACCTCCTTCGTCGCAGAAAGCTGAACGTCAAGTAGTTTTCCTCCCTGCGCAGCGAGCTGATAGACGTAGTGACCATTATCCGGGTCGCGGAAGACGTTATATGTTGTTTTTCCAGCGGTCGAGGTAGATGAACCCTGAGTCCAGTGCCCGACCGAGTAGCCGAAATTATTGTCCCATACCTGGCTGTCATCCCCGGCAGCCGGATCGAACGCGTTCGCTGCATTCCACTGAATAATTGCCCAGTCTGGCGAGTTTTCGCCATCAAGATCGGACAACTCGTCATTATAGATGATACGACCGTTAACGACCTGCTGGGTATTCATGGGAAGATTGGGACCGTCTACACTTGGGTCAGTATAGATATCAGTCAGGCTCTGCTGGTTACTGGTGCTCATCGTTAATCCGACTTTCTATCAGCCAATGTGACATACAAGCGTTGAACTCACGCTAGTTTGCTCTTTGTGTCTTTAGAATCCCTTAATTTGCTTACGAAAAGATCACCTAAATGTGAGTATAATTTATATCTCATTACAAGAACGATATTTGCTGAATTTTCAGGGATAGTTTCATATAGAAAATACGGATTAAAGAAAAAAATATATCTTGCGAATAATAAAAAATGAACAACAAGAAGTTTAAATGAACAATAATAACAGTATTGTCAAAATACGTAAAACAATTTTTCCTATTTCGTGATCTATAATCAAAATATAATATATAATCCGAAAACATGATTATATATTAACTTATTATTAAGTAATAAATATATAATTATATTTGGTATCATGTATTAATATATGATGACCAAAAAGAAATATTCTCAATTTTTTGAAGCAATTTGACATGGAACAAGCCTGTACTCAGTCACGACTCTCGTTAAAACGACATGTCTGAACCGGAGAATCGGAAATACAGATGCCTCTCCCCGGGCGCGAATGGGCACAGCGCAAAAAGGCTTGGGAGGCGTCATGGAAACCAGCCCCACGCTCCGTCTTTCCGGCGCGATCGTCTCCGGAACATAAAATCGGAGGGGCGGCGAAGGCCTGATCGGGCATCGACATATTCGCGTGGGTTATGCTGGCGAACCTGACGACGTCTCACTGTAACGCCCGCCGCATCTTCAGCCTCTTCTTTTGCGACCCGCCTTCTCTGGCTTACCTTGGCGCGCGCACCAGCCTGCTCGCGGCTGAGGCTAGGGCTGCTCACCCCATTAGCAAGAACCCGGCAGCCTGACTTTCTCTTCGCCACGATAAGCGATTTCGTCAGATACCGTGCCATCGGTCCTTGAGGCGCGGGAGGACCTCTGCGGAGACGCCCTTTGCCAGACGATGCAGCCAATTCAACATCGATCAATCACTTCGGACTACGATCAACCCTGGGGAAGCCTACGCCCAGCGTGCTCCTGCAGATCGTAAAACGCCAGCCTTGATCGATTCTCTTATCGCGCGCGCCTACATTTTGCGGAGAACTGGGTAGACAATAGCGCCTTCAGATCAGGTCAGATCTGCGCGCGCAGCTCGACTGCTGAACACCCGACACAAAAAAAACCCCGGCTGAGCCGGGGTTTTCCATGCAGCGGGACGGGCCCCGCAATCATATCGCCATCGATCAGCGCGGTGCGAGCACCATGATCATCTGGCGATTTTCGAGCTTGGGCATCTGCTCGACCTTAGCTTTCTCTTCCATCTCGATGCGGATACGCTCCAGCATCTTGATGCCAAGCTCCTGATGAGCCATCTCGCGGCCCTTGAAACGCAGGGACACCTTGACCTTGTCGCCTTCGGCGAGGAAGGAATTCATCGCGCGCAGTTTGACCTGGTAGTCATTTTCATTGGTGCTGGGGCGCACCTTGACTTCCTTGATCTCGATAACCTTCTGCTTCTTGCGCGCTTCGTTCTTCTTCTTCTGCTGTTCGTATTTGAACTTGCCGTAGTCGAGAATCTTGACGACCGGCGGCTCAGCCGTCGGGCTGATCTCCAGAAGGTCGAGCCCGACCGAATAAGCGCGTGCGAGAGCATCGCGCGTTGTCATGACGCCAGCCATCTCGCCGTCGGCGTCAATCAAGCGCACCTGAGGAACACGGATTTCCTCGTTAACTCGGGGCCCTTCACGGGTGGGTGCGGCCTGCATCGGTGGTCTAGCTATGGTCGTCTCCTGTCGACGTTTTCGAACAAACTTCTTGTCGGCACTTCAATACGCGCAGGGCGGCCAAAAATTTCATCACCTTGACGTGACGAAATCATCGCCCTGTTTGCGGGAAGCCCGGTGCCCCGACATAGGCTCGAAACACCGGAATTGCAAGGTTTGCACGCTCAGACGTCGCAGATCAGCCCTGCAGGCGGCGCATGTCCGGCGCCTGCGCTTCCTGGGTCAGAAGAGTCACGGTCTCATCGAGGCTCAGAATCTCCTGTGCCGCGCCACCAAGACGACGCAACGCTACCTTGCCTTCTTCCGCTTCACGACGGCCGACAACCAGAATCACCGGCACGCGTGCGACCGAGTGCTCGCGGATCTTCGCGTTTATCTTCTCGTTACGCCCATCGACTTCGACCTGTAGCCCCGCGCGACGCAGCTTGTCGGCTACCTCCTGCGCATAGGGCTCGGCATCGGTCACGATGCTCGCCACCACCACTTGGGTCGGCGCCAGCCAGAGCGGGAATTTGCCTGCAAACTGCTCGATCAGAATACCGATGAAGCGCTCGAAGCTCCCCAGAATGGCGCGATGCAGCATGACCGGACGGTGGCGGGCGCTGTCTTCGCCGATATAGGAGGCATCGAGACGCTCGGGCAGAATATAATCCACCTGAAGCGTGCCGCACTGCCAGTCGCGACCGATCGCATCCGTCAGCACGAATTCGAGCTTCGGCCCGTAGAAAGCACCTTCACCCGGATTGGTCTCGAATGAGACGCCTGCCAGACCGCAGGCCTCCTTGAGCGCAGTCTCCGCCTTGTCCCAGGTCGCGTCGTCACCGGCGCGCGCCTCGGGGCGATCGGAGAATTTCACGCGGAAATTCTCGAAGCCCAGATCGCGATAGACCTCATCGAGCATGGCAACGAAAGAGGCCGTCTCGCTCGCAATCTGCTCTTCGGTGCAGAACACATGCGCATCGTCCTGCGTGAAACCACGCACACGCATGATGCCATGGAGCGCCCCCGAGGGCTCGTAGCGATGGCACGCCCCGAACTCGGCCATACGCAGCGGCAATTCGCGATAGGAGCGCAGTCCATGGCGGAAGATCTGCACATGGCACGGGCAGTTCATCGGCTTGAGGGCAAGCGTCTTGTCCTCATCCTCGACGGTCGCAATGAACATGTGCTCGCGATATTTGTCCCAATGGCCCGACGCTTCCCAGAGCGCACGATCCACGAGCTGCGGCGTGCGCACCTCCTGATAGCCATGACGGGTCTGAAGGCGGCGCATATAATCCTGAAGCACCGTATAAAGACGCCAGCCCTTGGCATGCCAGAAGATCTGACCGACAGCTTCTTCCTGGATATGGAAGAGATCCATCTCGCGCCCGATACGGCGATGATCGCGCTTCTCGGCTTCCTCAAGCTGATGCAGATAGGCATCCAGCTCCTTCTGATCACGCCAGGCAGTGCCGTAAATGCGCGTCAGCATGGGGTTGCGATGATCGCCACGCCAATAGGCGCCTGCCACCTTCATGAGCTTGAACGCTGTGCCGATATCGCCCGTGCCGCGCATATGCGGGCCACGGCACAGATCGAGCCAGGCACCCTGACGATAGATCGAGATCGTCTCGCTCTCGGGCAGATCGCGGATCAGCTCGGCCTTGAAGCGCTCGCCCTTCTCCTCGAAGAAGGCGATCGCCGCGTCACGATCCCATTCCTCACGTTCGAACGGCGCATTGGCCGCAATAAGCTCGCGCATCTTGCCTTCGATCGCCTCGAAATCCTCGGGCGTGAAAGGCTGGTTACGGAAGAAATCGTAATAGAACCCGTCCTTGATCGACGGACCGATCGTCACCTGCGTACCGGGCCAGAGCGCCTGAACGGCCTCTGCCAGCACATGCGCGGTGTCATGGCGGATCATCTCGAGAACGATATCGTCCTTGCGCGTAATGAAGCGGATGGCCGCGTCTTCGGCAATCTCGGTCGAGAGATCGACCAATTTGCCATCGAGGCTCATCGCAACGGCAGCACGCGCCAGACCGGGACCGATCGAAGCCGCGACTGCCGTGCCAGTCGTGGCACCGTCGAACGTGCGAACGGAACCATCGGGCAGGGTAATGGCAGGCATGGACTTGCGCTCCTGGCGTAAGAAATAAGTGAAGCTGCTCTAATGGCCCCAGTTCAGGCAGGCCGCAACCCTCGAAACATCGAGATTGCGCAGATCGTCGACTGCCAGAACCTGCATCTGTCCCGGCCTTACCCCGTTGGGGGCTGTCAGCCTCGGGTTGCTCTCGGCCGAAAACAGCGTCAGGGACCGGCATCCCATGGCCCCCGCGAGATGCATCGGCCCGGTATCGTTACCCACAGCGAGCGCCGCTCTGGCAAAGACCCCACCCAGAGCCAGAAGATCGGTTTTCCCCGTCAAATCGAGCGCATCGGGCACCTGCGCCACGATCTCCGCAGCAAGTGGCTGCTCGGCATCGGTTCCCGCCACCACAATCGCCAATCCCTGCGACTGTAAATGTCGGGCCAGCGCCGCATAATGCCGGGCTGGCCAGCGCTTGGCCGGGCGATGCGGAGCCGCACCGGGCACAAGCACGGCATAAGGGCCAGCAATCTCGGGACCAGCCCGCCCCAGCCAGTCTAGATCGGGATTAGCGGCTTCCGGGACGCCCAGACGCGCCAGCTGGTCGCGCTGACGGGTGACACTATGCATCGCGTCACGATGCGGATTATCATGCCGATAGGCTGCACCTTTCGCGATGCCGCTCCAGCGTTTCTGCCCTGCCAGCCGGAAATAGCGCGTGCTGCGCCCCGATGTCTGGAGATCGATCACCAGATCATGGCCGCGCAGCTGGTTTCTGAGCGCCATCACGCCGCGCAGATCGGTCCAGCCCGGACGCGCATCGATGCAGACATGATCGAAATACGGGCTGGACTCGGCCAATGCCTCGAAAGGGGCCGTCGTCAGGAGCGTGATCTCGGCCTCGGGCCAATGGGCCCTGATCGCAGCGAAAGGCGCGAGAGCCTGAACGAAATCCCCAAGAGCGCCGAGCTTGATGACGAGAATGCGAAGCATGGGTTGATCCTAGCCGAGACGGCGCAGCGGTGATACGCCGGGTGTTTCTTCGCAAAGCCCGGAAAGCAGCCATGTCCGACAGGCCTTCTCATATTCTCTCTTTCGGCAGCGTCAATATCGACATCACGGCGCGCGCCGAGCGCATTCCCCATCCGGGCGAGACGGTCCATGCCGCGAGCTACACCACCGGATTGGGCGGCAAGGGCGCCAATCAGGCCGCCGCCGCCGCCCGTCTGGGGCAGGGATGCGGCCTGCGCGTCTACATGGCAGGCCGTACAGGCACCGACCAGTTCGGTGCCCTGGCCCGCACATTGCTGACGCCCTTCGGCGTTGACCTCTCGGCACTGCGTGAAGATGCAGCCCATCCGACGGGCGTTGCGCTCATCACCGTCGATGCAAAGGGAGAGAACATCATTACCGTCGCCGGTGGCGCCAATATGGCCCTCGATGTGATCGACGTAGAAGCGCACCGCCCGCTCATACACTCAGCGTCGGCCCTGCTTCTCCAGCTCGAAATTCCGCTCGACATCACCATTGCCGCCGCCGAAGAAGCACGTCGTGCCGGAACGCTGGTGATTCTCGACCCGGCCCCCGCGCCCGCACAGGGTTTGCCCGAGGCGCTGTGGCGCGCACTCGACGTCGTTACCCCCAACGAAACCGAGACCCGCCTTTTGACCGGTATCTATCCTGAAACGGAAAAGGAAGCCGCTCAGGCCGCGCTGAAACTGCAGGAGCGCGGAGCAGCCCATGCGCTAGTGAAAATGGGCGCACGTGGCGTCTATTATCGCAGCGGCACGCAAGAAGGCTTCGTACCGCCATATACGGTGAAAGCGATCGACACGGTGGCGGCTGGTGATTGCTTCAATGGCGGTCTGGCGACTGCACTGACGCTGGGCAAGCCCTTCGCCGAAGCGGTTCGCTATGCTGCGGCCAGCGGCGCCCTTGCCACCACGAGGCTCGGTGCTGCCGAATCTGCGCCCGACTGGCACGATGTCGTGTCTCTGATCGAAACAGGCCGCGTCGCCGGTCAGGGTTAGCAATCATTTTTCCCCAAGCGCTGATCTTCGCTCGGCCCTGGCTCAGTTCTGATCCGGGTCGGAATCCATGACCGCCTCATCCTGACGGGCAAGATAGGCGGCATGGCCATCGGGCGAGAGGGCAATCACCTGGTCCCAGTCATGGCGGGCCTCGGCATAATGAGCCAGCCGCGCCTCGAGAATGCCGCGCTCGAGGAGCGCCTCGATATTGTCATGCTCCAGAGCCAGAGCCTTATTGGCGTCGGCCAGCCCCTTGTCGTTCTGGCCGAGCTGACGGTAGGCGGAAGCCCGCGTCACCAGAGCGCGCACGAGAAATGGATCGACTGCCCCGCCAGCACTTTCCGGGAGAGGAAGCGCGCCCAGAGCCGCAATACCACCGGCAAAATCATTCTGCATGACCAGACTGCGCGCCAGTAGCAGGCGCAGACCCAGTCGCGCCGGATCGCGCTCCAGCGCGAGGCGCGCAGCCTGTTCCGCGGCCTTGCCGTCGCCAGCCAGAAGCCACGCCCCGGCTTCCTGTTCGGCGTACATATCGTTCCTGTTGGAATCGGCGGTCGCGCCCTTCGAATCACGGGCCGATCCCGCCGAGAGCGTCCGATATTCCAACGCGGCTTCCCGATAGGCACCTAACGAGAGATCGGCCTGAGCAAGACAATCACGGGCGTCGCGACCCCCGCCATGACGCAGCCATGCCTGTGCCTGCTCCTGCACAAGGTCAGGAGTATCCGGCAGAGGGGCAACGCACTGGGCAAGGCTCTGCTCGGGCGCATGGGCCAAGGCCCCACCTGCCCAAAGACTGCTTCCTATCGCCAGCACACCAAAAGCATGTTTCATATGCTGTGATTGGCGCGGCAGCGCCTCGGCGGTCAAGCGGGAATGGAGCCTTCATGCCACCTCACCTTGTGATCCTCGGTCAGGGCTACTCGGCGAGCGCCGTCTCGGCGCTTCTCAGTACGCGCGACTGGCACGTGACAGGCACGAAGCGCGTGCCTGAAGCAGGCTCTCCCCTCAAAGCTTTCGATGCGATCGAGTCCGATCTACGCGACGCCACCCATCTGCTGATCAGCGCGCCGCCCGGCGAAGCGGGTGATCCGGCCCTGATGCGCTACGGCGTCACTCTGGAGAAGGCCCCTCATCTACGCTGGATCGGCTATTACTCGACCACCGGCGTCTATGGCGACAGACAGGGCATGCGCGTCGATGAAACCACAGACGTAGCGCCCGGCCAAACGCGCAGCCAGGCAAGGGTCAGGGCCGAGCAGGACTGGCAATCTCTTGCCCGCAGGCGTGGCATTGCCTGCGATATCATGCGCCTGGGCGGCATCTACGGCCCCGGCCGCTCTGCGTTCGACACGCTTCGCGCCGGCAAGGCGCGGCTCATCGACGCGCCCGACCACCTTTTCAGTCGCATTCATCGCGACGATATCGCCGAGGCCACCCTTGCCGCCATCGAAACGGCCTCGACCTGCCGTATTCTGAATTTCGTCGACGACACCCCCAGCCCGCAGGCTGCTGTGTTCGAAGAAGCCGCGCGCCTCATCAGGTTCCCCCTGCCGCCGCGCCTTTCGCTCGAAAAGGCGTGGGAGGATATGAGCCCCATGTCCAGAAGTTTCTGGGCCGAGCGCCGTGTGGTCGATAGCCGTCTGACAAAACAGAGCCTGAACAGGGAATGGCGTTACCCCAGCTATCGGGAGGGGCTTGCTGCCATTCTCGAAAGCGAAAGGGTCGGGTCGCACGATTGACGCTGCGCCCGAATTTTCATCACTCCAGCGTGAAGAAACATCCATTCCGGGCTGGTCGCCCCGATCATGGATACGCTAAGGCTTGGAGGATACGCCAAGCCTCGGGGGCCAAGATCATTTCACGTTCCATTCTTTCGCCCCTGCGTATTCTGTGCCTTGTGCTGCTGCCCGGTATGGTTTCGGGCTGCATCACCATCGGCCCTTCGCGCCTGTCGCATGACCAGCTCGATTATTCCCGCGCCCTCGGCGAGGCAGAAAAACATGCGATGCTGCTCAATATCATCCGCATCCGTTATGCCGACCCGCCGACCTTTCTCGACACCACACAGGTCATTGCAGGCTATCAGTTCAACCGCTCGGTCAATGGCGGATTCAATGCCTTTCCTTCGGGAGTGGGCAGCTATCTGTTCGGCGGCAGCACGGCAACCCTTCAGGAAAGCCCGACTTTCACCTATCAGCCTGAGACCGGGCAGCAATATGCCGAGAACGTCATCCGGCCGATCTCACCCGTGGTCATCATGCCGCTCAGCCTCGGCGGCCTGCCTATCGACACCCTGCTTCGTCTGACGGCCCAATCGATCGACGGCCTGTCGAACGTGCGCGCCCTCGGCGCTGGCCCCACGGGCGGGGGCTCTGTGCGCTTCTACCTGCTGCTGCACGATCTACGCCAATTGCAGATTCAGGGCGCGATGACGATCCGCATCTCGACCGATGCACCCAAACCACCGGGCGATCAGCCCCCCTCGGGCTCGGCCAACAAGCCTTCGGGTGCGCAGCCCGAACACGCCTATCTGGTTCTGACCGCAACTTCGGACCCCGCGCTTACGACCATCCAGATGGAAGTGCGGCGCCTGCTGCATCTCGACGCCCACGCCGAGGAAGCCGAGATCGTCTACGGCCCCTACCCCAAGGTCGCTGGCCAGATCGCCATTCTGACACGCTCGATGTTCGCCATGCTGTCGCAGATTGCCTATGAAATGGAAGTGCCGGAAGACGATGTCAAAGAGGGCCGCACCCTGCCGACAATCAGCCCGGTCGGCATCGAAACCCGCCCCGATGTGGTGATCCATTCCGGCAAGGCAGCGCCGGAGCATAATTACGACGCCGTGCGCTATCGTGGGCGCTGGTACTGGATCAGCGATGACGATTTCCGCAGCAAGCTCAGTTTTACCATGATGCAGATCCTGGCAGCCCTTGCCGCCACCAGCCACTCGCCGGGCGCCGTCATCACCATTCCGGCGGGTTGAGAAGAAAATGCGACGGCGCAATGCGTGCCGTCGTACCCAGCGCCCCTATGATCGGGCCCAGCCACCACCCAACGCCCGATAGAGCCGCGCCATCGATACCGCGACCTCGGCTCGCGCATCCGAGAGAGCGCTCCGGCTTTCGAGCAGCCCGTTCTGCGTAGTCAGAACGTTGAGAAAATCCCCTGCCCCCTGAGCATACTGAAGCTGCGCCACCTGCACGGCCGTCTCGCTTTCGGTAACAGCTTCACTCAGTCGGTCGTGGCGCTCCTGAGCAGTGCTCAGATCAGCCATCGCGTCATCGACCTCCTCCCAGGCATGAAGAACCGTTCGCTGAAGCGCGATCGCTGCTTCCTTCTCCTGCAGACGCCGCAGGGCGAGTTGTCCGGCCAGCTTCCCGCCCTCGAACAGCGGGATGGTCACAGTCGGGCCAAAGCCGTATTGGCGCGATGCCCACGACCCAAGACCGCTGAACTGGAGCGCCTGAACATCCAGACTGCCCGATAGCGTGATGCGGGGGAAGAAATCGGCCATAGCCACGCCGATCGTTGCTGTCGCCGCGTGCAAACGCTCCTGGGCAGCGCGTATATCCGGACGTCTTTCGGCAAGCTGAGAGGGCAGTCCGACGGGAATGGATGCCGGGAGCGGCGGAATGCTCCCCTTGCCCGCAAGACGCTGTGAAAGGGCGCCCGGTTCGCGTGCCATCAGGAACGCCAGGGCATTGAGGAGATGCACCTCTTCGCGGTGTAGCTGCGGCAGACGCGCCTCAAACCCGTGAAGCTGTCCGCGTGCATAGGCGAGGTCGAGCTTTGTTGCCGTACCCTGTGTCACACGCAAGACAGTCAACTGGACACTGTGACGCGCGATATCGAGGCTTTGGTGCGTGATCTCGGTTTGCGCCTGCACATTGCGCAAGGCGATGTAATCCTGCGCGGTCTCGGCCATGAGCGAAACCAGCGTGTCGCGCTGCATCTCCCGCATCGCTTTCATTGAGGCGGTTGCGGCCTCGACCTGACGCCGCACATGCCCCCACAGATCGACCTCCCATGACGCACTGAGGCCATATTGGGGCAAGCTGAAGGCCGGATTACCCTTCGGCCCGGCCGCGGCAGCGGGTCCGAACCCCTGCGTTCCATCCGCTATCTGCGCCGGATCGAGATTCGCTTCCGTACCGAGCAGGCTCAGAATACCATTCGTACTGGCGCGTTCACGGGCATAAGAGGCAGCACCCTGCGCATGGGGCAGACGCGCTGCAGCCGCGATCCGGCGTTCGGCGCGGCTCTGCTCGAAATGGAGGGCTGCTGCCTTCAGGTCTAGATTGGCCGTCAGCACATCCTGTTCCAGCGCCGTCAAAACCGGGTCCTGATAGAGTTTCCACCATTGAGCCTCGACGGGCGCGGTTTCATCCGGATGGCTTTTCCCAGGCGTCACGCTCTCATGCCAGCGAGACACCGCCATGGGGGCGTGCTTCTGGAAATCGGGCCCAACCGAGCACCCCCCAAGGATCACAGGAAGAATCAGCCCAAACGTGCGGGACAGGTATTTCATACCCCTCACTCCCACACGAAACGCGCATCGGCGGCATGAGCGCCATCGCGAGGCGAGCCCGTATCGATCATCGCCTCGACGGACATACCGACACGTACCCTCCGTGCCAGAGGCTGCCCGTCATCAAAGACCAGCTTCACCGGCACGCGTTGTACCACCTTTGTGAAATTGCCGGTCGCGTTATCCGGCTGGATAAGCGCAAAAGCGACATTCGTTGCCGGCGCAACGCTATCGACACGGGCATGGAGAACCTCGCCCGGAAAGCTGTCGACCCGTATCTCGGCTTTCTGCCCGGTCTGCAAACGGGCCATCTGCGTCTCCTGGAAATTGGCAATCACATAGGCCTGACGCACGGGCACGACCGCCAGAAGCCCCGTCCCGGGGTGGACATACATCCCGACACGAACGTCACGCGCCCCGACCACCCCGTCGACAGGGGCGCTAATGGTGCAATAGGACAAGTCCAGTTCGGCCTGACGCACGAGGCTTTTCGTCTGGATCAGCACACCTTGAGCGCGCTCGCTCTCCGCGGCGAGCACCGCAAGCCCGGCGCGATCGGCATTCAGGGTTGCCTTGTCACGGGCCAACCGCGCAACGGCCTCGCGCTGACGATCTTCAGCTCCTTGCTGCTGCTCGATCGTGCTGGCACCTCCGGCCGAAAGAGCGCGATAACGCGCGGCGTTCTGTCGAGCAAAGAGCAGGGCAGCTTCATCAGCCTCGATTGTCGAGAGAGTGGCTTCGATCGTGGCTGACTGGCGCTGCTGCGCAGCTGCGAGATTGACGATATCGGCTTCGGCTGCGCGATTCTTCCCCTGGGCAGTGTCCAGCGCTGTGCGATAATCATCATCTTCTATATGTGCCAGCAGATCGCCCGCATGCACTTTCTGGTTGTCTGCAACAGGCACCCTGTCGATACGCCCCGCGACCTTGGGGGCCACACGCGTAAAATCTGCGGTGATATAGGCATCATTTGTCGATTGATGACGACCATCGCCACTAAAAAAACGATCAGCGCTCCAGGCCAGTCCGGTCAAAACAAGCGCGGTGCATCCCGCAAGCAGAAGCGGTTTCTTGTAAGCCATCTGGATAATTCCGTTATTGTGCTGCGAGAGAAGAGGGCACGGACTGCGCCAAGGGAGGTGCAGGCAAGGAAGAGGCGCGATCGGCTGGCGCCTTGCCGGGGGGATAGACGCGCCCGGGGAGAATGGCCGTCAGCACCACGAAGACGGCGCAGATCACCGCCACGACAAGCAGGATATCGACCAGAGCGAGCACCAGAGCCTGGGCAGACAACATTTCATGCAGGCGACCCGCCATCTCGGCACCGTAGGGGTCATGAGCCATGCCGGGATGATCCAGCAGCATGGTCGAATGATACTGTTCGCGACGGCGAAGCAGGATCGAAAACAAGGCGAATGCGAGCGCGTTGGCCATACCCTTGAGCATATTGACCATGCCCGAGATGAAAGGTCCGTCGCTCGGCCCTAGTGCGAGCGTGGCCAGCATCAGCACAGGAATGACGACCATCGGCTGACCGAAGATCTGAAGGGCCTGAATGAGGTAGAAATTGTCGCGTACCCATTCGGATGTCAGATTTAATCCGAGCCAGGCAGAGAGCCCGAGAAGCGCCATACCGATCCCGAGCACCCATCGGCAGTCGACCCGACGCATGTTGCACAGCGCGGCAACCAGAGGCAGCACGACAAGCTGGGGCAGAGCGACGGTCAGGGCAACAGGAGCCGCCTGAATGGGGCGATATCCCTTGATCTCTTCCAGAAACGTCGTCGTGACCTCATTCATCAGGGCACAGACAATCAGCACCGCCACAAGTGCCAGCAAAGACATCGTGATATTGCGGCTCTTCCAGTATTGCAGACGAAAGAACGGGCTGTGGTGATGCCATTCGTGGATCAGGAACCCTAGAAACAAGGCCCCACCCCAGAACGTCAGATGCGTGATAAGAGGCGAACGAAACCAGTCGAGCCGGTCCCCCTGATAGAGAACCGTCACGATGCAGAGGATTGAAGGCGCGCCGATCAGGAAGCCCCGCCAGTTGAAGCCACGAAAGCGCGAGAGCTGGACCGGGTCCTGCGGCAGCCCCCAGGCGATCATGACAAGCGCGACCGCGCCGAGCGGTAATACCTCCCAGTAGAGCCAGTGCCAGCCGAAGCGTTCAAAAAGCAGGGCCTCGAAAGGCATGCCGAGATTGGGACCGAAAGTCGCGCTCATCGCGTAACCGCCTATGCCGAAAACCTTGAGAGGCGGCGGCAGATATTTAAGCATGACGGTCATGAGAATGGGGGGCAGACATCCGGCGCTCAGCCCTTGCACGGCGCGCAGAATGCCGATCGGAACCATATCGGTCATGAAGGGGAGCGGAAGCGACAGCAGAGCCAACGCCGCCGTCATGAACAGGGCAAATCGATAGATCGAAAAGGTCATGTAGAACCAGGGCGTGAAGGCCATCGCCGCAATATTGAAGGCCTCATAGACCGAAACGAACCAGGTTCCTTCATCGTGACCCAGATGCATGGCTCCGCGCAGATCCGACAGACCCAGCTCCGTGACATGCTCATTGAATCCCGCAACATGCACAGCCAGCAACATGCCCAGACATCCGGTGATCGTTCGAAGCCCGAACGGGGGTATGGCGGCAGGAGATGGCAAGATCTTTGCGTCCTGCCCTGTGGGTGCGGTCATGCGGGGGTGTCCTCTCCCCACGGTCTCTAGCGTCGCCCTGCCGTGCCAATAACCCGCAATCCAGGTAAAAAATCCTTCCACCTGGCGTAAGGGTGAGGCAAGTCTCTTTCATTCTGCGCAACACATCCGGAGCCGTGCCGCTTGACCAGAAACCTGCCTGCCAAACGTGGCTACTCGCTCGATCATCTCCGGTGGCTTCAGGTTCTGCTTGAAGAAGAAAGCGTCACCCGTGCCGCGAAAAGACTCAGGGTGAGCGAGGCGGCAACAAGTCGGCATCTTGCGTCCTTGCGTACGCTGTTCGGCGACCCCTTGCTGGTACTCTCCGGCAGGCAACTGGTCCCGACGCCCTTCGCTACCGATCTGCTAGGAAGGGTACAGACGGTTCTGGCTGAGGCGGAGGCACTCGTCAGCGAGCGTGCCCATCTGGATCTGTCCCAGATCACGCCGCATTTCACGATTCGCGCGCGTGACCTTTTTATCGGCGCTTTCGGCAGCGCCATTGCGCAGAAACTCCGGGAATCCTGCCCACGCTGTCAGCTTGTCTTTTCACCAGAGACAGAGGACTCGATCGGCGATGCACTCAGACGCGGCACAATCGATCTTTATATCGGCGCCACCGAAGATCTACTGCCCGAAATCAAGAAACAGACCTTGTTCCAGACACGGTTCGAGGCGGTAGTCCGTGCCGGGCACCCGATCCTGGATCAGGAAATTACCCCCCAGACACTGGTCGCCTATGATCACATCAGCACGTCACGCAGAGGGCGCGCGCATGGGCCTATCGACACCATCCTCGCCGAAAAATATGGTCTCGAGAGACGTATCGCGCTGGTCGTTCCCAGCGATTACGCCATGATCGAGACCATGCGCGAAACAGACATGATTCTGCCCTTGCCGGAAATCATCATTCGTCGCCTGCCTCTCGAAGGCATAGGGGCAAGAACCTTTGCCTTCCCTTTTCCGCTTCCGGATCTGACCAGTTTTCAGGCCTGGCATCCACGACTCGATAATGACCCGGTCCATCGCTGGCTCAGGGAGACCATCCTGTCGACGGTTCAGTCAGTGGTCAAAGCCTTGCGCGATCGACAGGGTACGTGAGGGGGGCGGCCCCAGGGCCTGCTTTGCGGACGCGAACCGAAAACTCCTTGCGAAGATCTTCCAGACGATATCCTGTGATCGAAAAACTGCGCATCCCATCAAACGTATCAGAGTTTTCACCGATATGTGTTGCTCTGTTCTGTTCGCGTTCAGGATAGATTGCACACCATGTCTCAAGGAGGATTCATGACGTCTCGTTCCAGACCCAGGCGCATAGGCGACTGGGCAACCCTGGGCCTCGCCATCCTGATCGTGGTTTTCGGTCTCATTTTTGTCGGTGGTGGCGGCTATCTTCTGAGCCTCGGCGGTTCTCCCTATTATCTGATCTGCGGCATCGTTCTGCTGGCATCGGGGGGGCTCATGGCCATGGGCCGTCTGCTTGGCGCCTATCTCTTCCTTCTGGCCTGGGCGGGCACACTCGTCTGGACCATTTACGAAACCGGTTTCGACTGGTGGGGCTGGCTACCGCGCCTTTTCGGCCCGACGCTCATCGCCGTCATGGTCGTGCTCAGCCTCCCGGTTCTGCGTCGTCAGGATACGGTTCGTCCAGTTTCCCGTGGAGCCGTCTGATGCGTAAACCAGCCCTTCTGACCGCCACCGTTCTGGGTGGCATGATGTCTGCCTCGGTGGCTCTCGCGCAGATTCCGCCGTCCAGCGATTCCCCTGGCGAAGAGACGACCACCGCCGCCATGGCCCATAATGCCGGCGCAGGTCGCTTCGGCGGGCCGCTGCCTTCAGCCCCGCAGGCCCCCGGCGTAAACGCGGCCAACCTGCCCGATATCTCAGAGATCGGCATCAATGAGATTCCGGCTGCCGTGCCGCAGATCGACGCTGCACCCGCTCGTGAAGACTGGCCTGCCTATGGCCGCGATTCCAGCCAGAGCCGCTATTCTCCGCTCGACCAGCTGACGCCGGAAAATGTCGGCCGGCTCAAGCGCGCCTTCGTCTATCATACGGGCAGCAAGCCGGGTCCCGGCCAGGCCAATAAATGGGCCGCCGAAACGACGCCGATCAAGGTGGGCAACTCGCTCTACATGTGTTCAGCCATGAACGACATGATGCGCATTGATGCTGCCACCGGCAAGGAGATCTGGCGTCACGATGCGGGTGTGAAATACCACTCCATCCCCTATACCGCCGCCTGCAAGGGCGTGACCTACTACACCTCCTCGACCATCCCCGAGGGTCAGGCCTGCCATACGCGCATCATGGAAGCCACGCTCGATATGCGGCTCATCCAGGTCGATGCCGAGACGGGCAAGCCTTGCGAAGGCTTCGGCTTTGGCGGTCAGGTGAACCTGATGCAGGGTATGGGCGAATCGGTGCCGGGCTTCGTGTCCATGACGACCCCGCCGCCAGTCATCAACGGGATTGTCGTGGTCAATCACGAAGTGCTCGATGGCCAGCGTCGCTGGGCGCCGTCCGGCGTGATCCGTGGCTATGACGCCGAAAGCGGCAAGTTCGTCTGGGCGTGGGACGTCAACAACCCCGACGATCATCATCAGCCCGAACCCGGCAAGTTCTATAGCCGCGGCACGCCCAATTCATGGGCTGCCATGACCGGTGATAACGAGCTCGGCCTGGTCTATGTGCCGACAGGCAACTCGGCTGCCGATTATTACAGCGCCATGCGTACCGACAAGGAGAACGCCGTTTCCTCCGCCATCGTCGCGCTTGACGTCAAGACGGGTGAGCCACGCTGGGTATTCCAGACGGCGCACAAAGACGTCTGGGATTACGATATCGGCTCGCAGGCTACCAAATTCGACTATCACCACGAAGACGGCACCGTTACCCCGGCGCTGCTCGTGCCGACCAAGCGCGGCCAGACCTTCGTGCTCGACCGCGCAACCGGCAAGCCGCTGCCTGAATTCCCGGTGGTTGAAAAACCTGCTCCGGCCAGCACGATGTCCGACGACCCGCGCAGCCCGACCCAGCCCTGGTCGACCGCTTTCCCGCGTCTCGCCTTCCCTGATCTGAAGGAAAGCGACATGTGGGGCATGTCGCCCATCGACCAGCTCTTCTGCCGCATCAAGTTCCGCAAGGCGCGCTATCTGGGCGAGTTCACCCCACCTGCACTCGACAAGCCGAATATCGAATATCCCGGCTATAACGGTGGCAGCGACTGGGGCAGCATGGCCTATGACCCGGAATCGGGCATCGTCATCGCCAACTGGAATTCGACGCCGATGTACGACCAGCTCATCACCCGTAAAAAGGCCGATGCTCTGGGCCTCAAGCCGATCGACAACCCCCATTACAACCCGGCTGGCGGTGGCGCCGAAGGCAATGGCGCTCAGGCTGACACACCCTATGGCATCGTCGTGACACCGTTCTGGAACCAGTACACGGGCATGATGTGCAACAAACCGCCCTACGGCATGATCGAAGCGATCGACATCAAGACCAAGAAGGTCCTGTGGTCGCGTCCGCTCGGCACGGCCCGCGCCAACGGCCCGTGGAACACGCCTACCGGTCTGCCGCTCAATATCGGCACGCCCAATAACGGCGGTTCGGTCATCACCAAGGGCGGTCTCGTCTTTGTGGCAGCAGCAACCGACAACCAGATCCGTGCCATCGATATCCGCACGGGCAAGGATGTCTGGTCCGATGTGCTGCCTGGCGGCGGTCAGGCCAACCCGATGACCTATGAAGTCAACGGCAAGCAGTACGTCGCCATCATGGCAGGCGGTCACCACTTCATGATGACCCCCGTCACCGATCAGCTCGTAGTCTACGCTCTGCCCGACACGGCAGAACAGAAGCACTGAGCCGACACGCACTGAACGATCGTCGCACTGCCTCACGGTGAGACGTCAGAGAGGGCCGGGGAAGATTTCCCCGGCCCTTTTTTATTGGGGCCGCCTTGTTTCCTCTCCCTGAGGCGCGCGCTTCATGCTACCGCCAAGGCATGTCGCGCCACTGCCCTCATATCCTTCAGGTTCTCCCGGCCCTCGGCACGGGGGGGATCGAACAGGGCACCGTCGAAATGGCAGAGGCGATCATTGCCGCAGGTGGCCGCGCCCTCGTCGCCGGCGCCACAGGACCGTTGGTCCCAAAACTGCTCTCCATCGGGGCCCGCCATATCGATCTGCCGCTCGGGCAGAAATCGCCACTCGCCATCTGGCGCAATGCCAGGAGTCTTACCCAACTCATCCGCGACGAACGCATTGATCTCGTTCACGCGCGCTCACGCGCGCCAGCCTGGGCCGCCTGGCGCGCCACGCGGCAAACGGGTACGCCCCTCGTCACCACATGGCACGGCGTCCATAAGGCAGGCTTTCCCGGCAAGAAACGCTATAATTCTGTTCTTGCGCGCGGCAGGCGCGTCATTGCCATCAGCACTTACATCGCGACCCGCCTCAAAGAGGAATATGGCATCGGCGAAGACAGTCTGCGTCTGATCCCCCGTGGGGCAGATATGGCGCACTTCGACCCGGATCTGGTCAATGGAGCCCGCATTCAGGCCCTTGCGGAGAAATGGCAGGTGCCGCCCGGCACGCCCGTGATCATGCTGCCCGGTCGTCTGACGCGATGGAAAGGCCAGCTATTGCTGCTTAAGGCCATGGCGCATTTGCAGGTCCAGCTTCCCGGCCCCTGGCTCTGCGTTCTCGTCGGCCCTGCCGACCCAAGAGACCGTTACGTGCAGGAACTCGAAGCCACCGCCACCCGGCTCGGCCTGCGCGAGCGCCTGCGCTTTGCAGGGCTGTGCCAGGACATGCCCGCTGCCTATGCCCTGGCCGATGCCGTCGCCGTGCCGTCGCTGCGCCCCGAGCCCTTCGGTCGCGTCGTGATCGAAGCGCAGGCCATGGGGCGCCCCGTTGTCGTCTCGGCCCAAGGGGGCGCCATGGAAACGGTGCTGCCCTATCGCACCGGGCTTCTCGTGCCCCCCGACGATGCCGCCGCCCTCGCCGAAGCTCTTCTCCAGATCCTTACGCTCTCGGACGGCGCCCGCACTCTTCTGGCCGAGACCGCCCGTCATCACATTGCAGAAAACTACACCACCCGGCAGATGCAATCCGCCACGCTCGCTGTTTATGATGAACTGCTCGGTGGCTGCCTGTCAGACCGCTTTCTGGGACTCGCCTCATGACCACGCCGCCACGCACCACCCTGACCGAAAAGGCGCAAGCCGATCTGGAAAAACGTCAGACGCGCGAGGCCGCGGCCCTGCGCGCCAATCTGCTGCGTCGCAAGGCGCAGGTGCGCAACCGTGCGGTAAAAGCCCCCGAAGACCAGGAAGCCCCGACAGGCTCCAACCCTGCTTCATCCTCCTGAAAGGAACATGATCATGTCCAAGGTTCTCTATGCGACCATGCGCGCCCTGCCCGGCAAGCGCGAGGAAATCGCCCGCCTGCTGACCGCACTGGCCACCGACGTGCGCAACGAACCCGGCAACGAGCGCTTTGTCGTCTATACGCTCGAGGAAGATCCCGATTTCTTCCATGTGGAAGAAACCTATCGCGATGAAGACGCCTTCAAGGCCCATATGGGCATGGAGCACGGCAAGGTCTTCAACAACGCTATCAAAAACCTTGTCGAAGGCGGTGGCTCCAAGGTCGTCTTCCTGACCCATATCGCCTGATCACCTCTGGCGGTTTGCAGAGCCGCAGCGCTGGCGCTAGACCTGCAAACCCCATTCTCCTCACCTGACTGGAAATTGCGCCATGCCCATCATGCCAGATAGCTGGATCCGTCAAATGGCCCAGGAAAAGGGCATGATCGAACCCTTCGTCGAGGCGCAGAAGCGCGAAGGCGTCATTTCCTACGGCCTGTCTTCCTATGGCTATGACGCCCGCGTCGGCGAAGATTTCAAGATCTTCACCGATGTCGATAACGCCGTCGTCGACCCCAAGCAGTTCGCCGCCAACAGCTTCGTTACCCGCACGGGCGACATCACTATTCCACCCAACAGCTTCGCCCTGGCCCATACGGTGGAATATTTCCGCATCCCTCGCGACGTGCTCGTGGTCTGCCTCGGCAAATCCACCTATGCCCGCTGCGGCATCATCGTGAACGTGACCCCGCTCGAACCCGAATGGGAAGGTCAGGTCACGATCGAAATCAGCAACACTACCAAACTGCCCGCCCGCATCTACGCCAATGAAGGCATCTGCCAGTTCCTGTTTTTCCAGGGCGCCTCGCCTTGCGAAACCAGCTACGCCGATCGTGCCGGCAAATACATGAAGCAACTCGGCGTCACGACGCCTCGTCTCTAAGGGGGTTCTCATGGGGCTTTGCCCCATACCTCACCAAAGGGCCGTCGCCCTTTGGATACCCGTTTGAAGGGATGAAAAGAGACGTGTCCCTTTCCGACGAGCGGAGCAGCGCCCCGCAGTCGCTTCACGACGAACGACTTTCCCTCATCTGACCTCTGTATGATTTTGAGAAGCATTCTCAATGACTTGCTGACAGACGCGCATTGGCAACTTTCACTGGTCCGGGCATGTTAGAGGCGTCATCACGGTTTTGGGAACGTACCATGAGCCAGACTTCTCTGCCCCCCGCCATCGACCCGGATTATCTGGCGCTGCTGGATTCCGATCGTATCTCGGGCCGCACCCGTCAGGTCATGGAGGAACGCGCCCAGACCAGCGACGCAGGCTACAAGCCGCGTCATCTCTCACAAACCGCCTATGACGTGCTCGGCGCCCTCTCAGCGCGCGTCCTGCCCCAGGCCGCCATCCTTCCGGATGACACGATCAATATTGCTGCACGCATCGATTCAAGACTTGGATCGGCCGGAGATGGCTGGCGTTTCGCTTCCCTGCCACCGGATACAGAGGCCTATGAACTGGCACTGACCGGGATCGATACCGCAGCCAGGCAGCGTCATGGGGCCGGTTTCACCGGGATCGACGCCGAATTGCAGGATAGCCTCGTCCACACCATGGCAGAAGGCGCCCTCAGCACGGAAACGCTCGATTCGACCCAGATGCGCGCCTGGTTTGCGGATCTGCGTGCGGATTGCGTGCAGATCTTCATCAGCCACCCGGCCGTCCAGGCACAGCTCGGCATTGACGCCGTTTTCAACGGTGGCGATGGGCTCTTTCAGGGTTTCTCGGCCATGGGAGAGGGCGTCAACGAGCCGTGGGAGCCTACAGCAAGGGGGAACGGCCAATGAACAGCCGTCGCTTCGACGACCATGAAACGGTCGATGTCGTAGTTGTGGGTACGGGTGCCGGTGGCGCACCGCTGCTGGCAGAGCTCGCACGCTCGGGCCTGAAAGTGGTGGCGCTCGAAGCCGGTCCGCGCTTCGATCCGCGCCAGCATACGCCCGATGAGGCGACGGCCTCTGAAATCTACTGGCTGGAGGAACGCCTGTCTGGCGGCGCCAACCCCATGGCGTTCGGCGGCAATAACAGCGGCACGGGCGTCGGCGGGTCGATGCTGCATTTCGGGGCCTTCATGCCTCGCATCGATGCGCGCGACATGCGCCTGCATTCCGAAACTGGCAAGGGCGTGGACTGGCCTTTCGGCTATGAAACGCTGCTCCCCTATATCGAGCGTGTCGAAAGCGAGATCGGCGTCTCCGGTCCCGAAAACTACCCATGGGACCCCGAGCGTCGCTATGCCTATCCGCCCCCGCAGCGCAATGGCGCTGCGCAAGCCATGGCGCGCGGCTGCGACTCACTCGGTATTCGCAATGCCGATGGCCCGACTGCGCTCATCACCCGTGACTGGGGCAATCGAAAAGCCTGTGTGGGCTGCGGTGCCTGCCATCAGGGCTGCCGCAACGGTGCAAAATCGAGCACGGACGTTACCTATCTGCCGCTGGCCGTTTCCGCTGGCGCTGAAATCCGCCCGAACTGCTTTGTGCATGGCATCGAACGCGATAGCGCGGGCCGCGTGACAGCAGTCGTTTATCGAGAGAACGGCGAAGACCGCAAACAACGCTGCGCTGCTCTCGTTCTCGCCGCTGGCGCGGTCGAAACGGCGCGTCTGCTGCTCCATACCGGGCTTGCCAATCGCAGCGGCCAGGTCGGGCGCAACTACATGGCGCATATCTCGACCCAGGTCTGGGGTCGGTTCGACGAGATCATTCGCCCCAATAAGGGTTATCCGTCGCTGACCATCACCGAAGACATGATGCGCCCGAAGGATGCCGATTTCGCTGGTGGCTATCTCATCCAGTCACTCGGCATGATGCCCCTGACATGGGCTACGGGCGTGGCGCGAGGGCGCGGTCTCTGGGGTGACGCCCTGACCGATTATCTGCGCGGCTATAATTACATGGCCGGGCTCGGCGCCCATGGCGACTGCCTGCCGAGCGACGATAATCTCGTCACGCTATCGGACGAGATCGGTCGTGCCGGGGTGCCCAAGCCAAAAATCACGTTCAGCTACGGCCCCAACGAACAGGCTATGCATGAACACATGGCGCGCACCATGACCGCCATCTGGGAAGCCGCAGGCGCCAAGGACATCTGGGCTATGGATCGTGCTGCTCATATGATCGGCACCTGCCGCATGGGTACCGACCCCGACGACTCAGTCGTCGATCCATTCGGTCGCAGCCATGATATCGATAATCTCTGGATCAGCGATCACTCGATCTTCCCGAGTGCCACCGCTGCCAACCCTGCGCTCGCCATCATGGCCCTGAGTCTGCGTACCGCCGAAGCCATCAAGGCAAAATAAAGGGTTTCCAAAGGGCGACTGCCCTTTGGCAGGGCATGGGGCAGAGCCCCATATCCCCGCAATCGAACTCAATCAGGGGGCAAGCCCCCTCCCCCGGAAAGGGGCTTGCCCCCTTTCATCCCATTTTTACGAAGCTCCGCCCTCTCTCTGATCAGAGGAGAGGCGGCGGCGTCTGACTATTCGCGAATGCGTTCGATATCGGCGCCAACGGCAGAGAGTTTGCGATCGACCGCCTCGTACCCACGATCGAGGTGATAGATACGGCTCAGCGTGGTCTCGCCCTGCGCGCCGAGACCGGCAATGATCAGCGAAAAGGACGCGCGCAGATCGGTCGCCATCACAGGGGCGCCTGAAAGCTTCTCGACGCCACGGATGATAGCGGAAGACCCATGAACATTGACACGTGCGCCCATGCGATTGAGTTCGGGCACGTGCATGAAGCGGTTTTCGAAAATGGTTTCCGTCACCATTGAGGCGCCCTCGGCGACGGCAAGCATGGCCATGAACTGGGCCTGCATGTCAGTCGGAAAGCCTGGATAGGGCTCGGTCATGATATCCACACCCTTGAGCGGGCCGTTGCGGCGCACGCGAATGGCGTTTTCCTCTTCGAGCACCTCCACGCCCGCTTCCTCAAGCGTCCGCACTACCGCGCCCAGATCGCGTACCCGCCCACCGATCAGACGCAGGTCACCACCCGTGATGCCCGCAGCACAGGCATAGGTGCCGCATTCGATACGATCGGCCATGATGGCATGTTCGGCGCCGGTCAGGGCCTCGACACCATCAATCACCAGCGTGCCGGTACCGGCACCGGCGATGCGCGCGCCCATCCGGTTGAGACACTCGACCAGATCGCCGATCTCGGGCTCACGTGCGGCATTGACGATCTCCGTGCGCCCTTTGGCCAGCGTCGCCGCCATCAGCAGGTTTTCGGTAGCCCCAACGGAAGCAAACGGCAGAAGGATGCGATCGCCCACGAGCCCGCCAGGAGCGCTGGCATTGATATAGCCGTTTTCAAGATGGATCTTGGCCCCAAGCGTTTCGAGCCCCTTCAGATGAAGGTCGACCGGACGCGTACCGATGGCGCAGCCACCCGGCAGCGACACGCGCGCCTCATGCGCGCGCGCCAGAAGCGGGCCGAGCACCAGAATCGAGGCGCGCATTTTCGATACGATATCGTAAGGCGCTTCGATGGATGTGATGGGGCCGCCGATCGAGAGCGTGCGCCCTTCTGCATCGACAGGATCGACCGCGATGCCATGCTGGCGCAGCAGGGTCTGCATGGTCTCGATATCGGCGATTTTCGGCACGTTGGAGAGAATAAGGCGTTCCGAAGTGAGAAGCCCTGCCACCATGAGCTTGAGACCGGCATTCTTGGCGCCGCCGATCACGATCTCGCCCTCAAGACGCCTGCCGCCACGTATGATGAAACGGTCCATGATCTGTCGCTCCTGAAGGATGAGGCTCTCGCGGGAAAGTGTCTTCTCTCCCCCTTCATCATGGCGGCGTCAAGGCATCAATTGGGCATGTCTGCCGCGGTATGCGGATCAGCCTCCGCGGGCGATATTTTCAAGTACAGGCAGGTTGAGCAGGGTGACCTGCGTGACCTGGGTGATGGTGATCAGCTTTTCACGCTGAAGCGCATTGAGCGTACGGCTGACCGTCTCGATGGTCAGCCCGAGATAATCGGCAATACCAGTGCGACTCATAGGCAGATGAAGGACGATCTCGCTTGTCGGCGAGCGGCGATGCTGCTCAAGCAGAAAACTGGCCAGACGTTCACGCGCTGTTTTGCGCCCAAGCAGCAACATGCTTTTTTGCGCCTGAACCAGCTCACGAGAGGCCTCTTCCATCAAACGGTTTTCGAGATCGGGAAATTCGCGCCGCAGCGTATTGAGGCCAGAACGGGAGAAACGACACAGCGACAGTAATCCGAGCGCTTCCGCGCTGAACGCATATGTCGTGCCACTGGCCAGCCCCAGAAAATCACCGGCTTGGGCAAAACCTGTTATCTGGCGTCGCCCATCCGGCATGAGCGAGAAAAGCGTGGCATGTCCCGATGTTACGATGAAGAAATCGCTCGCCGCCTCGCCCTCGTGAATGAATGTCTTACCAGAGGTCACAGCAAGGCGATGGGAGTATTGAGAGAGCCGTGCCATGTGAATTGGATCGATCACAGAACAAATGCTGCGTGGCCGCGCCTCGCAATGAAGACACTGCCCGCAACTGCCACAAGATCCGAGCATACTGATACTTTCCCTCGCCTGGGAATCCATGACGAAATTAGTCCTCTTTTTTAGTTACTATTCTTGTTATGTTAACAATAAGTCACATACTGTGGCCAATTCTCCACGGTCATCACCACGGTTATAGCATGTTTGACATGGATCAAGGCGCGGCATCATAGCGCATGGTGAGAGAACGTCACTGTTTAATCACGGATGACGTCGATGAAGACTACTTTCAAAATTTCTACTGCGCTTCTCACAGGCTTCGTCGCAGCTGCCATCGCAGCTCCCGACGCTCAGGCTCAGTCCGCCCCCGTCGTGAACGCGCCTGTCTCGACGAACATGGTTCTCGCACCCCAGGCCCAGGCCATGGCCGCACCGCGCTCCTCCAGCGACGATTGTGGTTTGTTCAAGACCTGCTCCAGCACCAAGATCGGTCTTGGCAAGGGCGACTTCATCGTCCGTCTGTCCGCACTCGGCATCCTCCCTGAAGATCGCGACAGCAAGGTCTGGCTGAACGGCGCGGCCATTCCCGGCCACATCAAGACGACCAATCAGGTCATGCCGGAACTGACATTCGAGTATTTCTTCACCGATAATATCTCGATCGATCTGATCGCCGCCAGCACCCGTCACGAAGTGGCAGCCAAGGGCACGCCGCTGGGCAACATCGATATCGGTAGCGCCTGGGCTCTGCCCCCGACCCTGACCGTCGCCTGGCATTTCCGCCCGCACAAGCGCTTCAACCCTTATGTGGGCGTCGGTGCAACGCTGGCCTGGTTCCATAACGTGTCGCCCGCCGGTGGCCTCGTGCAGAAGCTCAATGTCGGCGTGACGGGGGGCCCATCGGTCAATGTCGGCTTCGACTATCAACTGGTCGGCAACTGGTTCTTCAACATGGATGCCAAGCAGATGTTCATGCGCATGCATGCCTGGGCCAATGATCGTGGGTCGGGCGCCTTCATCAAGGCTCATGACTCGCTCGACCCGACGACGGTTGCAGCCGGTATCGAATACCGCTTCTGATTTCCCCTCCGGGAATTGTTCAGAAAAGAGGCTGTCCGGGTTACCGGGCAGCCTCTTTTTTTATTCATCGTTCTGTAATAGCCAAATCATCGAAGCTTCACACACCGTAACGAACTCTCCGCATAGGGTGCGCCGCAATCCGGCCACCGTTAAAGGAAAGTTTACTGATGAAGCTCTGCAAACAGCGCCTCGGCCTCACGCTGTCTCTCTTCTGCTCGCCCCTTGCCCTCGTCAGCTTCTCCGCCAGCGCAGCAGATGCCACGCTTCATCCCGCCTCGACACATCGCGCAAGCCCCGCATCGGACAAGGCGAAAGCCTTGGTCTCGACCGCCCCGGCAGAGGAAGTCATCGCAACCGCCCGTCGTACCCGCTCGGAGCAGAGCGTGGGCCATACCCAGCTTCAGCGCATCCTGCCCGGTGTCAGCCCGCTCAAGGCATTGCAGATCCTGCCGGGCGTCGTGTTCAACAATGCCGATCCCTGGGGCAATAACGAACAGAACTCTTCCCTGTTCATTCATGGCTTCAACCAGAACCAGCTCGGCTACACGCTCGATGGCATTCCGCTGGGCGATCAGGCCTATGGCAATTACAACGGCCTCTCGCCCCAGCGCGCCGTCATCAGCGAGAACGTGGGCAATGCAACGGTGGCCACGGGCTCCGGCGCGCTCGGCACGGCCTCGACCTCCAATCTCGGTGGCACACTGCTTTTCTCATCGCAGGACCCCAAGCAGAAAATGGGCGGCCAGCTCGACCAGACCTTCGGCAGCTTCTCGACCTTCCGCACTTTTGCACGCTTCGACACAGGCAATTTCGGCAACGGCAATTCGGCCTATATCTCCTGGGCACGTCAGGATGCCCGCGCCTGGGATTTTGCCGGTCATCAGGGTGGCAATCAGGTCAACGCAAAATTCGTACATAAGGGCAGCAAGGACAAGATCACCTATTTCTTCGACTGGTCCGACAAGGTCGAGCCGAATGAAGACGGCATCGTGCTGCCCAATGGCTATGGCACCTATGTACGACCCTTTACCTATCCCGATTTCACCTACGCCAAATCCTATCTGAACTCGGCGGCCTACAAGAATGCCGGTCTGAATTATCGCAATTACTATTCCGCGGCCCAGCGTCAGGATTTCCTGACCTATCTGGGGTGGCAGCATGATTTCAACAGCAACCTGCATTGGGACAACAAGCTCTATTATCACCACAATCTCGGTGAGGGTGTGGTGGCTGGTCCGATCACGGCAGCTGGTCTGCCCACGCTGTTTGGCGCCTATTTCCCCAACCAGAGCTCCAGCCAATTGAGCAATGTGTTCGGTGGCTCGGGCTATGCCACGCGCACAACCGAATACTGGGATAATCGCGGCGGTCTGCTCACGACGCTGCGTTACAAGCTGGGCCATCACGACCTTGAGGTCGGGGGCTGGTACGAGCGCAACAACAACACTCAGGCGCGCCGCTGGTATCCGCTCGATGCAAACAACCCGACTACGCCTTACGATCGTCAGCAGGACGCGCTGATCAAGCAGTACACCAATTATTTTTACACCAATACCTTTACCACCCATCTGCAGGATAGCTGGCGGGTCACGAAGAACTTCACGCTATCGGCAGGCTTCAAATCCGAGCTGGTTTACACCAATGGCACGCTGCCCGTAGCTGGCAAGCCGGGCTCACTCTCACCCGCCACTGCCGTGACCGTACCGGGCGGCACGATTGCAGCTGTCAAACCGTTCCTGCCCTCTTTCGGCGCCTTATGGAACATCACGCCCAACGAGCAGTGGTTCGCCAATATTCAGGAAAACATGCGCTCCTATCAGGACGCGGGCTATGGCAATGCGACCCCATGGGGTGCCACCAGCCAGGCCGCCTTCGAGGATTTCAAGAAGAACGGCAAGGTCGAGACGTCATGGACCTATGAGACAGGTCTGCGCACCCATCACCACGTCAACCTCGGCCCGCTAACCGATATCTCAGCTCAGGCCGAATATTACCACGTGCATTTCTCGAACCGTCTGGTCGCCATCGCCACCACGCAGTCGCTCTCTTCCATCATCGGCTCTGCCACGACGCTGGCCAATGTGGGCTCGGTCACGACAGATGGTATGGATTTCTCGTTCACAGCGCAGTTCGGGCCGCATTTCTCGATCTATAACGGGCTGAGCTATAACAAGTCGGTCTATAACGACAATTACAACTCCGGCACGTCGACCATCCGGATCGCGGGCCGCAACGTTGCGGGCCAGCCGGACTGGACCGAGAAATTCGTCGCCACCACAAATTGGGGCAATTTCTACGGCCAGTTCATCGGTGACGTGATGGGCAAGCGCTACACGACCTATACGAACGATCTCTGGGCCTCGCCGACCGCCCAGTTCAGCATGAATGCGGGCTACACCATTCATGGCATTCCCCATATTCCTGCCTTGCGCGTTCAGGGAAACATCACCAACCTGACCAACACCAAGGGTTGGTCGACAGTGAATGTCAATCAGGTTTCCAACCAGTTCACCGCCTTCCCCATCGCCCCGCGCATGTATTTCCTGACACTGAGCGCCACCTGGTAATCTCACCGGGGCACGCTGGTCAGGATCCGGCACAAAACGAGCAACGCCTGCCACATAATCGGTCAGCGTTGCTTCCGTCGTCACATCGCCTCTCCCCGACCGTATCATGACGGGGGCAGGCTTCAGGAGAGCCGATTTGCTGTCACGTCGTCACACCCTGTTTCTCGGTCTGGCCGGGATCTGCTCACCTTCTCTCGGCAATGCCGCTTTTGCCGCGCCATCTCTGGCACCGAAGCCACTGGTTTTTGCGCATCGAGGCGCTTCTGCCCTGCGGCCGGAGCACACGCTGGCCTCCTACGCAAAAGCTATGGAAGACGGCGCCGATTATATCGAGCCCGATCTGGTCATGACGAAGGACGGCGTGCTGATCGTTCGTCATGAGAGCAATATTGCCGACACCACCGATATCGCTTCGCGCCCCGAATTCGCCTCGCGAAAACGCAGCCTGACCATCGACGGCCAGAAAGAGACCGGCTGGTTCACCACCGATTTCACCCTCGCCGAACTCAAGACCCTGCGTGCGAAAGAGCGCTTGCCGCAGTTACGCCCACATAACACGCGCTATGACGGTCATTTCGACGTCCCCACCTTCGAGGAGGTGATCGATTTCGTCGCGGCTGAGTCGGCGGCACGCGGCAAGGTTTACGGGCTCATTCCCGAAATCAAGAATTCCACCCATTTCCACAGCCTCGGTCTGGACCCGGAAACCGCCTTTCTGCGCACCATTGCAGCGCATGAATACACCCGACAGGCACCGCTGGAACTCCAGTCTTTCGAAACGACCAATCTGAAAGCGATCGGGGAAAAGACGCGCGCCATCAACCCGCAGGCACGGGTGATGTTCCTCATGGGTGAACCGGGCCAGACCCCGCCGGATCTGCTCGGCAAAAGCAACGCGAAGACCTTCGGCGACTTTATGAAGCCGGAAGGGCTGCACGACATTCGCCGTTTCGCCGATGTGATCGGCCCGTCCAATACCGATCTGATCCCGCGCAAGCCTGATGGCTCCTGGGGCACGCCTACAACGCTCATCACCGATGCGCATGAAGCCGGTCTGCTGGTGCATTCCTACACCGCACGCCCCGAAAATTACTGCCTGCCCAGAGAACTGCGCAATGGCGGCGCACTCAATGAACGCAACCCGCAAGGCATGATTGCCGAGGTCAAACGCTATCTCGATATGGGCCTGGATGGGTTTTTTACCGACGACCCCGCGCTGGGCCGTCTCGCCGTCGACACGGCGGGTTGATCTATCCCAAGCTTGCCTGCGTTAGACAGGTCATGCAGGGTCTCCCACCCTGCTGACCCTGTTCTCATGACGGAGATGTCTTTTGGCCGAGCATGACCTTTTCCCCGGACGTTCTTTCGATGCCTTCCTGTTCGATATGGATGGCACGATCCTCACCTCGATCATCGCGGCCGAGCGCGTCTGGACCCTCTGGGCGCAAAAGCACGGTCTGGATGTTGCCAAATTCCTCCCAACTATCCATGGCGTGCAGACTGTCGAGACCATACGCCGCCAGAAACTGCCGGGCGTCGATCCGGTGGAGGAAGCACATTGGATCACAAGCCGTGAACTTGAAGACACGCACGGCATCGACCCCATTCCCGGCGCGACCGCCTTTCTGAACAGCCTGCCCGCAGATCGCTGGGCCATCGTCACCTCGGCCTCGCGCGATCTGGCGCTTAAGCGCATTCAGATCGCTGGCCTGCCTCTGCCGAAAACCCTGATCACGGCAGAAGACGCGCCTAACGGCAAACCAGCCCCCGATTGCTTCCTGCTCGGCGCGCAACGCCTCGGCTTCGAGGCCAAAAACTGCGCCGTATTCGAGGATGCCCCGGCGGGCATCAAGGCAGGTGAAGCAGCCAATGCCAGTGTGGTTGTGATCACCGCGACCCATAAGCACGAAATCGATGTCCCGCACCCGACCGTCCCGGGTTATGAGGCGCTCAAGGCTCATCAGAACGACGACGGCCGTCTGAGCCTTCGCGGCGAGACGATCTGACCGACACACGATGCAGGTGATTCACATCGCCGCCGCCCTGCTGCATGACGGAGCGGGGCGGCTCCTTCTGGTGCGCAAACAGGGCACTACGGCCTTCATGCAGCCCGGCGGCAAGATCGAACCCGGAGAAACGCCCTGCGCCGCCTTGCTACGCGAGCTGGACGAAGAACTCGGCCTTCAGGCCATGTCGGAATCCTGCCGATTTTTGAGGCAGATCGAGGCCCCGGCAGCGAACGAGCCCGGCCATATCGTGCGCGCCGAGCTTTTTGCCCTGCCTTGGCAAGGCGCAGTCTCTATTGCCGCAGAAATTGCCGAGGCTCGCTGGGTCACGCCGGACGACGCCCTTTCGCTCTCGCTTGCGCCCCTGACACGCAATTGCGTGCTGCCCTTATGGCCTTGCCTCTCTTGAAAAAAGAGACGCGCATTTCTACTTTTCCCTGCAAATCGGTGCCGTTTCGGCGCCATCACAGTCTTGAGGGATCTCCATGACCGAAAACACAGAAAAAGATCAGGTCCAGGGCGCCGAGAAGCATGAATTCAGCGCCGAAGTCGGGCGTCTGCTCGACCTCGTGGTTCATGCCCTTTACTCCGAGCGCGAGATCTTTTTGCGCGAGCTGGTCGCCAATGCCGCCGATGCTTCGGACAAGCGTCGTTTCGAGGCCTTGACCGATGCCGCCAAGGCCCTGCCCGCTGATGCCGCCATACGCATCACGCCCGACAAGGATAGCCGCCTGCTGACCATCAGCGATAACGGCGCGGGCATGAGCCGTGAGGATCTGGCGAGCAATCTAGGCACCATCGCCCGCTCAGGCACGCGCGCCTTCGGCGAGAAGCTGAACAGCGCCAAACCGGAAGACCGCCCCAGCCTGATCGGCCAGTTCGGTGTCGGCTTCTACGCAGCTTTCATGGTGGCCGACAAGGTGGACGTGATTTCGCGCCAGCCCGGTTGCGATGAAGCCTGGCAGTGGTCGTCTGATGGCAAAGGTGCCTACACCATTGCGCCTGCCACGCGTGAGCAGCCCGGCACAGACATCATCCTGCATGTCAAAACCGACGCCGATGAATTTCTCGATGCCTGGCGTCTGCGCGCCATCATCCGCAAATGGGCCGACCACATCTCTTGGCCGATCACCCTGCGTGAGGGTGAGGAAGACAAATCGGCCAATGAGGGCACGGCTCTGTGGCGCAAGTCGAAATCCGACATCACGCCCGAGCAGTACACCGAATTCTATCGCCACGTCGCCCATCAATTCGACGAGCCCTACGCCACCCTGCACTGGAACGCAGAGGGTACGACAGAATTCACGGCACTGCTCTTCATTCCCGGTGCGCGCCCGTTCGACTTCATGGAGCAGTCACGCGAGAGCAAGCTGCATCTACATGTGCGCCGTATGTTCATCACCGATGAGGCCGAGCTTCTGCCGGCCTGGCTGCGCTTTGTGAAAGGCGTTGTCGATACCGAAGATCTGCCCCTGAACGTCTCGCGTGAGATGCTGCAATCCACCCCGGTGTTGCAGCGCATCCGCAAAGCCGTGACCAAGCGCGTGATGACCGAAATCAAGAACCGCGCCAAGGATACGGAAAATACAGACAGCTTCGGTACCTTCTGGGAGAATTTCGGCCCGATCATCAAGGAAGGCATCTGGGAAGACTCCGAGCACCGTCAGGAGCTTGCCGCCCTGTCGCGCTTCCGCTCCACCGCATCTGACGATCCCACCACGCTCGATGCCTATCTGTCGCGCATGAAGCCAGGTCAGGAATCCATCTATTATCTGACCGGCGAAAATGCCGAGGCGCTTGCTGCCTCGCCGCAGCTCGAAGGCTTCCGTGCCCGTGGCATCGAAGTGCTACTGCTTTCCGATCAGGTAGATGGTTTCTGGCCTGATCGTCTGTCCTCCTATGAAGACAAGACACTGAAATCCATCAATCAGGCTCATGGCGATCTGGAGAAGTTCGAAGCCCCGACGCCTGAAGGCGAGGCAGCCGATCTCGACAAACTGATTCCGGCCCTGAAAGATGCGCTGGGTGACGATGTAAAGGATGTGCGCGGTACCGTGCGTCTGGTCGGCAGCGCGGTGGTCATCACGAGCGAAGGTGGTCCGGATCTGATGATGCAGCGTCTGATGCGCCGCTCAGGTCAGGGCATGCCGCCTTCTGCGCCAATCATGGAGATCAACCCGCATCACACGCTCATCCGCGATCTCGCAGCGCGTGTGGAAAAGGGCGAGAGCGTTGCCGATTATGCCCACGTTCTGCTCGATGTGGCCCGTATTCAGGATGGCGAAACCCTGCCCGATGCCGCAGGCTTCGCGCAGCGTCTGACCGCTATGCTGACCAACGGCATCACGGTCTGAACTCCAAGCGGAAAAACGCCCAAGCCGGCGGCTGCCCATGACGAGAGTCATGGGCAGCGCCTCTCAAGCGCGCAATGCCAGAACAACAGGAGGCGCATTCGTCACAGCCTCCTCGCCCAGATATGGCCCGGCCGAGAGTACTTCCAAAGCCAGAACGCCAAACCCATGAAGCGCTTCGCGATCAAGGCATAGTGTTGCCTCCCCGGTAGTCCATCGGGATTTTTTTCCTTCAAGATCCGCCCACCCGGCCAAATCAGACATTTGCAAATGCTGGTCGAGCACACGGGTGTTTCTGGTTTCGAAGAAGGTAATTTCACCAACCAGAACACCGAGTGATCGACGATCATCGACAAACGGCCCGAGTGTGTCGAACGGCCTTGACGTACGTGAACAGATCTTGAGCATTGTCACTTCTGGCGGGATCATGAAAATAGATCTGGCATTTCTTGTCCTGACCGCCCGAATGATCTGTCCGTCTTCAGTGCGCAAATGAAGCTCGGGATCTTTGGAGAGACCGCGAGTTGGGGATCGAGTACTCAGCCCCATATCTCGGGCGCGTAACGCGAGCCTGGAGAAAATCGGTTCTACTCGTTTGCGCTCCGTAACCAGAGGTGCTGCTGAGTCCCGAGCCCAGTTAAAAGGACCCGTTCCAAGAGAGACGATCTTACCGGCTTGTTCGAAACCACCCCGATTTCCTGTGTCGAGATAGCTCTCTGTCATGAGATCATTGGCCCAGATCACAGCATGATCCGCGCTCTCAAGATGATAAAAATCGAATTGGCGAATTGTTTTATCGTAGATTATCGACAGGTCGTTCACCAACATTCGTGCCGGAACGAAGACGCCTTGTATAAAGAGACAATGGTCGCTTGTTATCAATAAGTCACGCGACGGCACACCCTGCTCGATCGCGTCCTTGCATATGCGAATAGGCCACCCGGCGAGATCGTCGGAAGCCGCCGAATTAACCGCAGCCCTACCGACCCCCGACCACGTAAGCGTTCGTATTTCTGTCTTCTGCTTTTCAGGATTCCAGACGCAAACTTCATCACCAGCCTTCAAGCGCTCAACAGGCATGGTACCGTTGGGAGTGCGGATGAGAGCTCCGGCAAGAAAACAGACGATGCCACCGAGCGACCAGCTCTCCCCCTTGGCCAGAGTATGTGAGCGACTCGATGTAGAAAGGCCGAATGGATTCCCCGGAATGAAATACTGGACCTCGCCATAGTTTAAAATGCCGATCTGGATACTAATGATCGTTCTGTTGTTGACCCGATCATATGTCTGCACAATCGTTTTAACGGCCGCGCTCTGATTATTAAAATTAAGTCTTATACTTCGACCGACATCCGAATTAATTGTGAATATGTACCGGTTACCTCGATAATCTGCGACTGGCATCGTCAGATTGAGCGTTCCACCATTTTTCCCCAGTGTGACATCATAATAATGGTTCTTCTGCGAGGATCCAACCGGCCCCAAAGATATAGGGCCGTCTTTTGTGTTTATATTCAGATAATCGCCGTTCAGCGTATACTTAGTCGAGCTTCCATTCCAAGTAGCCATGACTTTTTCCTTACGAAAAATCCTGATTTGCGTAAGCGAAAGGATTCACGATCTACTGTGACATACTCACATCACTTTAAGACTTGACTTAAGAATTTATTAAGAACTAATCAGTATCCAGCTGGTCTAATTGGATCTAAGAGTCAAATTCAAACGGTCCCGGGACCGGGTTGCGCAAATCAGCAATTGAGCAACATGTCGCAGACAGTTACGGTCCCGCCATTATCGTTGGGCGAGAAAGGATCCTGATGCGCAAGATCGGCTATGCACGGGTCAGCACTATCGGCCAGACACTCGACATGCAAATCCAGACATTACGGCATTTTGAATGCGATCGCATTTTTAAAGAAAAAGCGAGCGGCGCCGACTCGGAGCGCTTACAACTGCGCCGCCTGATCGGTAATTTGAGTGAAGGTGATACAGTCGTTGTGACACGCATCGACCGATTAGCAAGAAGTACTTTCGATTTATTCGCCATTGTACAGGACATTACCAAAAGAAACGCACAATTTTTTTCGATTGCTGAGCCTTGGGTCGACACGAGCACCAGCACAGGGCGCCTCATGCTCGCCGTGCTGGGCGGATTGGCTGACGTAGAACGAGATCTCATTCGCAACCGAACTGCTGAAGGTCGTGCGCGCGCTTTGAGTCGTGGCGTCAAGATGGGACGACCGGCACGAATAACTCCCGAACAAAAAAATATTATCCGGGAAAGCCGAAGGTCTGGAGAGACCCTCAAATCCATCGCCCTTCGCTACGGAGTCACTGCGGGTACAATCTCACGTATCGCCAGCGGGGCAGACAGCCACCGGAGCAGAAAACGGCTCCATATGCCGATCGCGACCGATCTTATCACCGCAAAACATGAAAGTTCCGACGAGTTGGACTCTATTCTAGCTTGAAATTGCCAAGAAAGAGATCGGTGGAAATCGTCAGAGATCAAAGCTTACTATGCTCAGCCGACGGCAGAGTGTGCCCCTTGGGATTTCTTTGCCAGACGATAGAGTGACAGCGAGAGAGTCAGTGCAATAAGCGCCACACAGTAACCTGCCGGATGAGGCTGCCTTCCCTCCCACAGCACGACAATCGCCAGCCCCAGATGAACCAGTATAGCGCTCCACAGACAAACCTTTTCCCCCTTGGGGACCAGGAGCGCCACGATAATAACAAGCCAGAAAACGCCATGATATAATAACCACGCTCGATCCTCTCCAAGCGTGGCAGGCGCAAGCAATGCCGCCGAGAGTACGACGGCAATGCCGGTCATACAGCCTGAGCAGCAACCGACTGTCAGCCGAGACAGAAACAATGTTCCACGCGTGTCGGTCACTACTCCCGAAGCTTTTTCCTTTCGCCTGCGCACTGCAATCCAGAGACGGTTGCCGGTATAAAACAGAAAGGCTCCTGCAAAGCCGAGCACGAGATAGGCCCAGCGTATGGGGGCGCCGCCGTAACTGCCGAAATGCAGGGCAAATAGGCTGGTAAGCGCCGCAAAGCCACGCGGCTGATGCCCCGGCAGATAATCGCGCCAGAGCAGACGCCCCGAATACGGGTCCATCGTCGTAAAACCGCTGCTCGGTCCACGCATGAGATGCGACGGGTCATGTCCTGCGACCCGTAGCATCACACCTCCACCGGGGCGCGTCGAGTAATCGAGCGTATCGGGTGTAAATTGCGGGGCCTCCTGCGCGAGACGCGACACGATCTCGGCAGGACCGAGTAGCTTGGCCCCCGCAGGTGGACGAAACCCATGAGGCATCCCACCGGTGACACGGCCCCCGTGACCGCCTTGGTGCCCATCGCTCTGTTCCTGGGCAAGAAATTCGGCCTGCACCGTGAAAATGACATCGTGAAAAGCAAAAACCACCGAGGTCAGCGCCATGACGATGTGAAATGGCAGCGAACAGAAACCCAGCAGATTATGCAAATCGAGCCATTTGCGGCGCACGCTCCCTTCGAGCCTGACAGCAAAAAGCGCCTTTGCCAGAGCCGGCAAGAAAACCAGCGTCCCGGAGACGAGCGCCAGCGCATAGCCAAGAGCGATAAAACCCATCACGATCATGGCGATCTCGTGAGGCAAAGGCAGCCCCATCTGCTGGTGCAGCGTATCGATCAGCTGCGCCACTGCCGAAGGTTTGCGCTGCGCCGTCACAAGGCCACCCTGCTCATCGAGCGCTGCCATCATGACCGACTGCGCGCCATGGCCGTGACGCGAGGCCGTCAAGGGCCAGACCATGCGAGCCGGATGATCCGCATCGGGCGCCGCGACTATCGTGTAATTTCTCCGGCTTTCGGGAAACGCCTCGAACACCTTCTGCATGAGTTCGGGGGTTCGATCGAGCGACACCGCAGCGGGAAGGGAAACGCGTGGCGTCAACCAGGATTCGAGCGCGGGCTCGAACATGCTGATTGCCCCGGCATAAAACGCGATAAACAGGAACAGCCCCGCCACAACGCCCACCCAGCTATGCAGCTCGCGATAGACGGTCACGATATCGGCCCGTAATTTCATGACCCAGCTGCCCCATCGAAGCCTGTAAGAAGCGTGTCGACCAGCCAGACGAGACAGGCCAGCCAGCCAAAACCGAGCCAGGCCCCCAGCCCCGTACGGAAAAGGAAACAGACACAGAGACAGCTTACCCAGAGCATGGCAGCCAGCCACATTAGCCATTGTGACGATAGCGTCATCGGATTGCCCGTGCTGCCGCAGAGATGCCCGATCAGCACCATAAGCCCCAGAGAAAAGGCAGCGCCGGGCAACAGACCCGCCAGCAGCTTCAGGAACCACTGTCGGTTATCGATGACGCGTTTCTTCATGAGGGGCGCCTCTTATGAATCACCAATGCGACGATCAGCGGAACGAGGCTCAGGCCGGTCATCAGGGTGATGACAGCCATAAACACGCCGACCAGAGGGCTCGTAGCTGAGGAAAAAGCGAGGCAGGTCAGCACGCTCAACAGCGTGCCTCCCACCACACAGGGCCTGAATGGCAGGCGTCTGGGCAAGATCTGCTGCTGATGCGAGGCCAGATAAAACAGGGCACTCGCCCCCAACGCCAGCACCATACCCGTCAGAACGAAGAGCGGTGCATTGCTCACCAGCGGTACTCCAGACGCATGGTCAGGCTGCGGCCCTGCCCGTAATAGCAAGCCGAGACAGCGGTGCAGGTCGCGACGAAACGCTTATTCGCGATATTGCGCATGTTGAGCGAGAAAGAGAGCCCGTCGTAACGCGGGCGTGCCACCCCGAAATCGTAGCGCAAAAACATGTCATAAAGCGTATAGCCGGGAATGGAGAGCGTATTGGCCGTATCGCCATAGGAATGGCCGGTATAACGCACGCCACCGCCGAACCCGGCGCCACGCAGCGGACCATGAAGCAGACGCTGATCGACGAACAACGACGCCATCCATTTCGGTGCGGCATTCATGTAGTTGCCGATCTGGGAAAGCGTATTGGATTGCGTAATCTTGGCGTCGCTGCGCGTACCGGTAAAAATAACGGCCATATCCCAAGGCAGAGTCGCCCGGCCTTCGAGTTCCAGACCGCGCGCGCGCATTTCGCCCGTCTGCACGAGGCAGGTCGTCGTCCCGCACAGAACACCGCTCGGGGCGGGCGTCGTCACATTCCGCTGCTTGATCTGATAGGCACCGAACGTGACATAGATGTTCTTGCCGTACTGATAACGCAGACCGGCTTCATATTGATCGCCCGTTGTCGGCTTGAACGGCTTGTTGTCGAGTGCCGTCGAGGGGTCGGAGACCTGCGGCTGGAACGACGTCGCATAGCTGAAATAGGGCGCCAGACCGATTTTGGTGCGATAGACCGCACCGGCACGCCATGTGAACTTGTCGTTGTTGTTCAGGTACCGCTTCTGGGTCAGAATATTGAGCGTGTTATCGCGCGCCCAGTCCTGACGACCGCCGACAGTGATATAAAGATTCTGGATCTTTATCTGATCCTGAAAATAGACGCCGTTTTGCTGCGATTCCGTCGCGCCATAAACCTGCGGCGCAAGCCCGGCCGAATAGCCCTTCGTACCGCGTGCAACCGGATCGAAAATATTGAGCATGGGCAGTACGAGCGCGGAATTCACCAGATCGCGCGAGCTTTCCCAGTTCGTATAAAAATAATCCGTGCCGAAAAGCAGCGTGTGATGAACGATGCCGGTCTTTGCCTTCACCTCAAGCTGGGTATCGGTCGCCACACCCTGCGACCGTCCACGGCCCTCGACCGCACGGCGATTGACCGTGTCGTAAGGCACGCAGCCCTTGATAGCCGCAGTGCATTTGGTGAGCGTATCTCCGGACAGAACGGTCGAGCGATAGAGATTATCGAGATAGGTGTAGCGGGTATTATTCCGCAGCGTGACAATACGGCTGAAGCGATGCTCGAGAAACGACCCTGCCAGCGCCTGCGTGCGGTCGAAATTATTCCAGTCCGGCTCGCCGATATTTGCATCATTGGCGATATAGCGCCCCTTCGAAGGCACGAGCGTGCCGGTCATGGGCAGGAACTGGAAAGTCGAGCCGCCCGTATCGCGCTGATACTGCGCCAGCAGCGTCCAGCTCGACCCCGGCGCATAGGCCCAGGTGAGGCTGGGCGAAACATAATAGCGCCCGCTATTCACATCATTGACCTGCGTGCCGCCATAACGCGCCACGGCAACAATACGCCCTCGGACCGTTCCAGACTTGTTCAGCTTGCCCGAGACGTCGCCCGATGCCTGGCCCTGCCAGTTGCCGAGCTTCGTATAACCGATGGTCTGAAGAAAAAACTCGCCATGCGATTTTTCGGTCGGGCGTTTGGTCGTGAGATTGACGATACCACCCGGTGCCGTCTGGCCGTAAAGCGCACCTGACGGTCCTTTGAGCACTTCGATCTGCTGAAGCGCGAAGGGATCGAACGACGTGCGCGTCCATTGTCCACCTGAGGGCAGGCGCAAACCATCGACGAAATTATTATTGGACGAAAATCCGCCAGCGCCGAAACCGCGCACCGAGACTTCATCCACACGATTATCGATGCCCGAAGGCTCGGCCTGCACGCCCGCCATGTAGGAAAGCGCATCGGCAACTGTCGGCGAAGCCCGTAACTCGATTTCCTCACGCGTGACAATCGAGATCGTCTGGGGGGAGTCGATAATCGGCGTGCGGGTTTTTGTTGTCGCCCCGGCCTGAGAAAGCCCGGTAGCCGAAACGACAATCACTTCGTCGGCCTTACTCTTATGCGCCTTGTCACGCATGGTCTCGGCCTGTTTCTGCCGATCCTTTTTTTCATGCGCCGGTTTTTGCCGCAGGACCGAATCCGGTTGGCTGTCTTCTGCCAGAGCGGCAGTCAGAGAAGAGGCACTTGCGGCGGCAAGGGCGACGAGACCGATTATCCTGCGCATCGATTTAAAATTCACATCAAGCTGTTCAAAACCTGGGCTGGCTTCATTTAAATGCGATTCATTGTCAATTGCATAGTGTCTGATGAGTCAGCTTTCGTCGTGAGAGTGCTACGGCAAAGCCACACTCCTCCACCTGTTCCCATCAAGGTGACGTGACACACCCATGGCCCGCTCCTAGAATCAGCGGCTCCAGAACCCCGCAAAGAGGGCGCCCCGCAAGAAGGAAACAGACAGCGTGAACGAAAAGATCGAGGCTATTCGGCGGTTCAATCGGTTTTACACGCAGCATCTCGGCGCGATCGATGCCCATTTTCTCGGCTCGAAAGTCAGTGCGACCGAGGCTCGAGTGCTCTACGAAATCGCGCAACGCGCGCCCGTGCGCGCCGCAACGCTTCAGGAGGCGATGCAAATCGATCGTGGTTATCTCAGCCGCATGATCACGCGTCTCGCCCGTAACGGCCTCGTCAAACGAGACAGCCCGGCCCATGACCGGCGTGCGCGCCCTGTTTCCCTGACCGATCAGGGGCGCAGGATTCTTGAGCAGCTCGAACAGCGGATAAACCACGCCCTCGCGCGAACTCTCGACAGGTTGCTTCCGCTCGAACAAAGCGACCTCGTTCAGTCACTCTCCCGCGCGCAACGTCTCCTGGCGCCAGCGAGCGAGGCCCGTTTCACCATCCGACTTGCTCAACCGGGAGAGCCCAGCCTGATCGCTTCACGGCAATCGGCGCTCTATGCCGAAAGTCATGGCTGGGGGCCGAAGCTCGAATGTCTGATTGCCGAGACTGTGGCCAGCTTTCTGCGCAAATTCAAACCCGATCGCGAGGCCTGCTGGGTAGCTGAACTCGACGGAATTATGGCTGGCGCCGTTTTTCTGACCGACGAAGGCGACGATACAGCGCGACTGCGCCTTCTCCATGTCGAGCCATTTGCGCGCAGGCGTGGCGTGGGCGACGCTCTGGTGCAGAACTGCCTCTCCTTCGCGCGCACTCAGGGCTACCATCGGGTCATTCTCTGGACCCATACCGTTCTCGAAACGGCACGCCGACTTTACGCGCGCAACGGATTTGTCTGTATTGCGACGGCGCCGCACGATCTGTTCGGCGTGCCTTTGCAAGGAGAGGACTGGGAATGTCGCCTCTCCCCGCAGAATGCGTCCAGTCCTGCAAAAACATGGGCTTCAGCGTAACTTAGCCCGCCTCGACCATGCGCAGAACGAGAAAGCCCGGCTTGCCCGTCAGATAGGCGGCAAGCGGCGTGTCGACCACTTTCATATTAGCCTTGAGCGACGAGGCATTGCGGAAATACAGCACGCCGTTTTTCCAGATGGCCAGACCGGTATGGGTGACATCCAGCCCGTCCAGCTTCGTATAGATACCGATCACGTCGCCTGTACGGATTTTCGCCGCCACTTCCGGCGTCAGAAATTCCGGCGAAAGATGCGCGATGTCACGCGGATGAGCCGCCAGCCCCTTGATATACACACCCCCATCGGCGCGGCGATTGAGATCCTTGCGGGTCACCTGCACCTGAGGCGAGAGAGTCCGGGTGATGTCACGTGCATTCTGCGGCGTCAGTGCGGCCCAGTCAGTCAAGAAATGACGTCGCTCCAGATACGCCACGTGCCCTTCATGATAACGCGTCTTTTTGAGCGCCGCGATAAAGCCTGTCTGGTTTTCCGACAGAGTGAGCGCCCGCACCAGATCGACGAAAGTGTAGCAATCGACGCCGTCGAACCGCACCACGAGTTCTTCAGGCGTGTCGGGGCCGCCGATCAACGTATTCGCAATATAAGGCGTACCGAGAAACTGCGCCGAAACGGCATCGACCCGCTCTGAAAACCCTTTAAGCGCAACGATCCTGCTTTCGATCTGCGCCACCCGTTCCTGATCCGGCACCGAGAAAACAAGCGGTGCCGCCTGCACTGCAACAGGCGACGAACAGGCGACAATCAGCCCGAAAACACCTTTACAAAAATGTCGCGTCATAAATGTCTCCCGGTCTCTGCTATGCGACACAGTTGCAGGGAATGCCCGCTGAATAAAGAGGGGCATTCTTCAGCATGAGACCCGACAGGATACATCTGCGAGCTGCGACACTCAGCTCATCCAGTTGCCGCCGTCGATATTATAGGTCTGCGAGACGATATAATCGGCGTCCCTCGAGGCCAGAAATACCGCAAGTCCCCCGATTTCTTCAGGGCGTGCCATACGCCCGAAAGGCACCGAAGCCCCCACGATGCGCTTCTTTTCACCCAAAGGCAGATTTTCATACTGTGCAAAACGGCGATCTACATCGTCCCAGTGCTCGTTATCGACCACGCCCGGCGCGATGGCGTTGACGTTGATGCCGTATTTGATGAGGTCGAGCCCGGTGCTCTGGGTGAGCGAAATGACCGCCGCTTTCGATGCGCAATAAATGCCGACCAGCGCCTCGCCGCGACGCCCGGCCTGAGAAGCGAAATTGATGATCTTGCCTCCCTGCCCCTGGGCAATCATCTGACGCGCGACCGCCTGAAGCGTAAACAGCAGACCTTCGACATTGACGGCGAAAACGCGGTGATAGCTCTCACGCGTGATCTCGACTGTCGGCGCCAGATCGAACAGACCCGCATTATTGACCAGAATATCGATACGCCCATAGTGCGCGACGATTGCCGCCAGAGCCGCATCGATCGAGTCCTGCCGGGTCACATCCAGTTTTACCCCAAGATGCGCTTCGCCCAGCGCGGCGGCCGCGCTGACAGCGCCCGCCTCGTTCAGATCGCCGATGACGACTTTTGCGCCTTCCTGCGCGTAGCGTTCGGCGAGGGCACGGCCAATGCCGCGAGCGGCACCGGTGATGAGGGCAACACGATCCTGCAACGTCTTGTTGGTGCTCATGTCTTTAATTCCTGTTGCTGTGCCTGTCACAGCGTCTCGTAACGATCCAGGACATCCCGGACCGACTGGATCAGTAAGCGTTCGGGCTCGGCCGCAAGAGCGCCGGCTTTCACACGATCGAAAAACCGGGGCAGATACTGGCTGATCATGGTTTCGGGCAGCGCGCGCTCGCCCATTGCTCGCATCAATCTCTGCACGGCTTTTTCCGCCTCAGGCACAGGCCAGTAATAACGGATGCGATCGCTATAACTGAAATGACGCAAGATGCGCTGGCTCCGAACATCGCCATGATAATGACTTTGCCAGTTCGCAGGTGCCGCCAGCATCACCCGCTCCATCGTCTCGACAAGCGAGGGTGCCTGCGGGTCCTGAAACCCGTTGATGGCATCGAGCCCGTAAAGCGCCTCGCGCAGCGCGAAACTCAGCTCTGGCCCGACCTTGAGAATACAGAACCCGTTTTGCTTGAGCTGTGCCAGAGACGCACCCGGCTGATAATCCGTGGAATGCGCCTCGAAAACGAGTCCGGGTAAATCTGAGAGGCTTGCCACAAGTGTCCGGGCTGCCTCGGGCTGGTAAACCGCGACATCATCATGCCCAAACTCCACGCCCGGCTGCACCACGATACCGATCACACGGCTCCATGCCTCGGGCAGCGCCTCACGAAAAGCGACCTCATGCACACGATAGGTCGCCCGTACGGCTTCGGGGGTCGTCGGTACGACATGATCGAGCGCCTCAGTGGCTCCGCCCGGTGTCGGAATCTCAGTACCTATGACATAGACCGGTTGGCCCGGCGCCACGGATTCGGCTCTCTTGGCCAGCATCACCGCGCGCTCAGCGACGACGGCATCGGGCAGATGTTCGGCCTCGCCTTTGCATCCCATGCTGGCATCGAGATGCAGCTTGGTGAATCCCGCTTCGGCATAGGCTGCAATCATATCAGCAGCCTTTTGCAGCGCCTCTCCAGGCGGCAGAGCTTTCCAGGGATTGGGGCCGAGATGATCGCCGCCCAGAATAATCCCTTCCCGCGCAAACCCGACACGATCGGCGATGCCGAAAACATAATCCCTGAAATCAACGGGAGTCATGCCGGTATAGCCACCCTCCTGATTCACCTGATTACACGTCGCCTCTATCAGGGCAGGCTGGCTGCGCGACGCCGCGTGCAAGAGCGCCGCCTCAATAACAACGGGATGAGCCGAGCAGACGGAAATCAGGGCCTGGCCCTGTCCCTTGTCATAGCGCGCCCGGAGCACAGTCAGAGCGGAAGCACTCATGATGCGCCTCCATTCGCCTTTTGTGCAGCAATCAACCGATCAAGTTCGGCAAAGCTCGATGTCCCTTCCATCGGCCCGAACACCGATACGGCGCGGGCGCCAGACGCACAGGCGTAACGCAGGGAGTCCTCACGCGTCTTGCCCGAAAGGCGACAGGTCACGTAAGTGGCGCCAAAGCAGTCGCCAGCCCCTGTCGGGTCGATTTCCTCTGCTGCGAATGCGACATTATGCACTGTCTTGTCGGCACAGAAACAGGTTGCGCCTTCACTCCCCTGCTTCAGCACGATTTCGGAAACACCCATATCGAGTATCTCCCGAATGGCCTCCTCCTGCGTCGTGCCATTACAGAACAGGAGCAGTTCCGGCCCACTGGGCAGAAAGATATCGCATTCCTGCAGCATCAGTTCGAGAGCCGCTCTCATATCGGGAATATCGAGCATTTCCTTGCGGATATTCGGGTCGAATGAAATCGTGCCGCCTTGTGCCTTGACCTGATGCACGGCGGTCGTCACCGCATCGATAATGGGGAAAGAAAAAAGCGACGACCCCATGACGTGGAAATGCGTCGCACGTTTCAACAAAGCGCGCGCCGCCTCATGGAGCCCTATCTGCGAGCAGGCCGATTGCCGGATATTATAGACAAAATCGCGGCTTCCATCCGGACGGTAGCGCACGAAAGCGCTCCCGGTGGCATAGGCGTCAGCTCTCAGAATGGCGGAGATATCGACACCGTCATGTTTGAGACGATCGACATTCAGCGTGCCGAAATCGTCACGACCCACAGCAGAAATAACCCCGCAATCGACCCCAAGCTTTGCCGCCTGATCGATAAAAATAGCCGGCGCCCCTGAGGGATAAGGGCCTTTCAGGGCCAAGGGCTCAAGAAAGCCAATGCCCTGCGTTTCAGCCATGATCTCGACCACGATTTCACCGATCGTGACGATGCAGCGTGGCGCTTCGGGGTCAAGGTCCATCAGAAAACTGGATGCCATTGTCAGATATCCATTCGGGAAAAAGAAAAAACTCGAAAAATCGGCTACCGTATTTTCAGTCCGCCGAAGAGGCGCTGTCAGCGAAGACAGTCCAGTCCTGACACAACACCACGCCATCGGGGGGGCTACCGCCCTGAAGCACCGACATCGTATCGCGCCACTCGAAGAGATGCGGGTCTTCATCGACCCGGTCGAGCCGATCGGTCAGCAGAAACACCTGCTTTGCCCGATCGATAGCGGTGTCGAGACAATTGCCGGTCTGGTCGAGGCATGAGAAGCCGGCCTTGCCGATCTGCGAGACGGAAATCACCGCAAGGTCGAGATCGTAAAAGGAAAGAGCGTGATGAGCCGCAGGGCTGATCAGCGGATAACCAAGCCGGTCATATTCACCCCCGAGGAGCGAAACAGCTGCGTCGCTGCATCGGCTCGCGAGATGGTAGGTCTCGAAACTGTTGACGACGAAACGCAAGTTCTCCGCTGTCGCATAGACCGGCACGAAAGACGCCGCTTGTGAGTTGTCAAGAAACACGCACTGCCCTGGCTGCAGCCTGAAAGCTACTGCCCTCGCCAATGCGCGTGCTTCAAACAAGGTCGGGCTCTCATTAAGCGGGGCGTCCACCGCGTAATCATGAGCCGCTCGGGCGCCACCATTGGTCCGGATGACGAGATTCTGGCTTTGCAGATAGGCCAGATCGGATCTTATGGTGACCATCGACACATCGAATTGCTCGGCCAGAGCCTCAGTTCGGATGAACCTGCTCCGCCTCACAGCATCGATAATGCCGAGGCGTCTTTTCAGTGTTGCACTATTGACCCCCATCGACATACCGAACGATCTTTCAAAAAGAAAACTCAGTTTTCTTTCTGTAAGACACTCTTGGCTTCATGTCAGGTAGGCTCGCGTGTCATCACACCCTTGTGTTTCTTTGCCTGCGCTATCGTCGATGATTTGGCGTCGTGCCTTCAGCTAGTCTTCCGGTGAGGTGTTCGGTCAATAAGGGCTCTGTCGACACTTTCTGCGGGACGATCCTGATCAGCGATGCTTTTTTCATTCTCGGCGCAACAACGGACGACGCTGTGGTGCGGGGCGCCTCATGGCTTAACTGCGGCAAAGAGTATGCGAGTTCGGCCCTTACGCTCGAGCAGTCCGAATTTCTCGTAAGCGCGCATGCGTCAAACTCTTTCGCATAACAGGGTCATGCAGGTAGTCGCCGAACAGGTCGGGGTCGAGGCTCCCAAAACCTCAGTCAGGGTCCAGCACGCAAAGCCCCTTCAGGGCTACGTGCTGAAGCAGGACCACCGTCTTCGCATCGGCAATTCGCCCATCAGCGATCATGGCCATGGCTTCGGGATAGGGTAGTTCCAACACGGCGATTTCCTCGCCTTCGTGCAGCAGCCCTCCTCCCGGCCCGGTACGCATCGCCCCCGTGTACGACCCTATGAAAAGATGCAGCCGCTCGGTTACCGCGCCGGGGCTGGTGTAAAGCGCCGCGATTTCCTCGACGTGATCAGGGCTAATCCCGGTTTCCTCCTCCGCCTCTCGGCGTATGGCTTCAACTGGCCCCTCGGCATCAAGCATCCCGGCACAGACCTCGATCAGATCGCCGTCGTTATCGCGCAGAAAAACGGGGAAGCGCATCTGCCTGGTCAGGATGACCGTGTTCTGGGCTGTATTATAAAGCAGGATCGCTGCGCCATCGCCGCGATCGTAAACCTCGCGTTTCAGATGCTGATGCGTGCCATCTTTACGCACATAATCGACGCTGTAGCGCGACAGTGTACCCCAACATTTCGACAGGATCTCCCGCCCTTCGATCGTGGTGCGTCCGGCGCGCGCCAGCTTGTCTGCCTCGTTCATGATCTCTCCTGCCTGAAAGGGACGCGTGAGCCTGGCAAGAATACGCCTCCCGTCGTGCTGCGTCTGTCCTTCGCGCGTCGAGTCTGGCATCACGTTTGAAACAGCCCCTTGCCAAAGCCGATCAAGGCAGTGGAAATCGCCCGCTATGCGCAAACTCGACCCGTTTCTCCTCAGCCTGATCGCTGCCATCGTCCTCGCGACGTTTCTGCCCTGTAGCGGGCTGGGCGCCACGCTGCTGACACATCTGACGACGCTTTGCATCGCCATCATGTTCTTTCTGCAAGGGGCGCGGCTCGAACCGAAAGCCGTGCTGGAAAGCGTGCGCGACTGGCGTTTGCAGGGAAGCGTGCTCGCATGCACCTTCCTGATGTTTCCGGTTCTGGGTATCGTTCTGCACGCGCTCATGCCCGGCCTGCTCAAGCCCGATATGTGGCGTGGCGTACTGTTTTTGTGCTGCCTGCCCTCGACGGTGCAAAGCTCTATCGCCCTGACCTCGATCGCTCGTGGCAATGTGCCCGCTTCGATCTGCGCGGCGACCCTCTCCAATCTGGCAGGCATCGTCGCCACACCCATTCTGGTGGCGCTCATCGTTCAGCGCGGCAATGTGTGGTCCGGCCATGCGATCATCGATATCGCTACCCAGCTTCTGCTGCCTTTCGGCCTGGGCCAGTTACTGCACACGCGTCTGGGTGACTGGGCACGACGCAACAAGAAGCTGCTCTCGCTCAGCGATCGCGGGTCCATCATTCTCGTGGTCTATACAGCGTTCAGCCATGCGGTGGTCGAGGGCATCTGGCATCGAGTCTCTGTGCCCGACCTGATGATCACGGCGCTTTTCGATACGGTACTGCTGGCGCTCGTGCTGTTTATGTCTCGCGGGATCGGGCGTTTCGCCGGGTTCAGTGAAGCGAGCAGCATTTCGCTCATGTTCTGCGGGTCGAAAAAATCTCTCGCGACCGGCGTGCCGATGGCCAATATCCTGTTTCCCGCCGCAGCGGTCGGCACGATCGTGCTGCCTCTCATGATGTATCATCAGATCCAGCTTTTCATCTGCACGCTGCTCGCGAGGCGCTTCGCCGCGCGCCATCAATCCGGCGAGGAAGGCTGAAAACCTTTTCTTACCGCTCTTTCATGGGAAACGCCTGCAAGGTGAGTTGTTAAGCCTCTGACCGGGGCGCCTTGAGGGATCACGCAAAAGTGATATTCTGATGCCCCACCCATAAAGCGTCAGGAGAGCCTGTGATCAAGCAAGACTATGTACACTCCATGTCGAGACTTCTCGCATGGTTCGACTGGCTGCCGCCTTCACTCGCCTCCACATTGCTTCTCTGCGCCGCCGCCCTGTTCGCGCTGCTTTTCAGCCGCCTGATCACAGAGGCGCTTCCCCGCCTGCCGGGGCTGCGACGCATCGCCTTCATCCATGAGACGATCGCCCGGCTGCAGAACCATGTGCGCCTGCTGCTCATGATCGTGGCGGCCAGTGCTGCACTTCCCGCCACCACAGGGTTTACGTCACAGACCACCCAGTTTCTGGCGCATTTCTTCGTATTTGCGTCGATCATCACGATCGGCTTCGGCCTGATCAAGGCGTTCCGCTTCGGCACGGATAAATATCTCGACCGCATTGCCAATCGTGCTGAAGTCGATGACATCACCGTCCGTTCGCACCAGACCCAGATCCGCATCCTACGCCGTCTGATCGAGATCACCTGCGGTGTCATCACCGTTGGGGCGGCGCTAATGGTATTCGAATCCGTAAGGCAATATGGCGTCTCGCTTTTCGCCTCTGCGGGTGCCGCCTCTCTCGTCGTCGGTCTTTCCGCGCGGCCTGCCTTGTCGAATCTGATTGCCGGCATCCAGATCGCCATTACCCAGCCCATCCGCATGGAAGATATGCTGATCCTGAATGGCGACTGGGCCTATGTGGAAGAGATCAACGCCACCTATGTCGTGCTGCGCACCTGGGATCGCAGGCGCTATATCGTACCGATCGCCTATTTTCTCGAAAACCCCTTCCAGAACTGGACGCATAGCTCGCCCTCGCTCATCGGCTCGGTGTTTCTCTGGCTCGATTATCAGACGCCCATGGATGAAGTCCGTCGTCTTTTCCACGAAGAACTCCAGGCCTGCGAAAACTGGGATCACGACATGGGGTCGGTCGGCTGTCAGGTGGCAGACAGCAACGCTCAGGTCATTTCCATTCGTCTGATCGCTGGCGCCAGCGACGCCAATGGCATGTGGAATCTCTGCTGCGATCTGCGCGAGCGTATGCTCAAACGCCTGCGTGAAGATCTGCCGCAATCTCTGCCACGTGGCCGCACCGCCATCGTTCCCGGCGCCGCCGATGAACCCGCCTGGCCTGATTCTCTGGTCTCGCCTCCCGTCAATCGCCTGATGAATGGCAGCCAGTACAACGGGCCGGATATTCGCCCTAACCGCTAGGCCCGGGACGGACATGACCGCGCGAAGCGACGCCAGACGGGCGAGCGCCTCGCGCTGAAACGGCAAGGCAAAGCCGTTTCTGATGGTTTTTGATCAATTTCACACGCAACAGCCCGAGGCTGAGGCTCTAGACGAAAAGGCGACCGGACCGGACAAAATATCTGACGGACCGGACTCGCCTCTGTCGAAGGGAATTGCCCGGTGAAACTGGTTCTGGACCCCTATATGCAACGCCATCTCTCCTTGCCGGAGATCGCCAGAACGGTCTCTGGCTATGGTTTCGATGGCATCGAACTCTCGCCGCGTGCCGATTTTCTGGACTGGTGGGTCATGCCGCGCGCCACATCGCAGCGTATCCGCGATTTCAAGACCGCCCTGCGCGATAATGGCACCGAATTATCGACGCTCCAGCCGATGTATCGCTGGTCGAGTCCGATAGAGGAGGAACGGCAAATCGCCATCCGCTACTGGAAACGCGCCATCGAAATCGCGTCCGAGATGGAATGCCCTCTGATGGTCTCTGAATTCGGGCGCGGCACCTCGCCCGAGCGGTCGGCGGGTCTGCCACCCGGCGTTGCGACACCAGAAACCTGTGAAGCCGCCTTCTGGCGTTCCATGGATGATCTCGTGCCAGTTCTCGAACGCGCAGGCATCACCCTGTCACTCGAACCGCATCCCGAAGACTGGGTCGAAACCTTTCATCCGGCCATCGATATCATCCGCAATATCGGCTCGGATGCGGTAAAGATGTCCTATATCGTGCCGCATACCTTCTTCTACGGCGAAGACATGGCCACAATGCTCCGTGAAGCTGCGGATATTCTGGCACATATCCGCGTGGCCGACACATTCGATCATCGCAAATCCTCCGAGCTGCGCTACATCGTCAACCCGCCAGGCTCACGCGTGAGGGTGCATCAGCATCTCGATATCGGTCAGGGCGAGATCGACTGGACGGCGTTTTTCGATACGCTGGCCGAAATCCGCTTCGATGGCGTTCTCTCCTCCTGCGTCTTTGCCTGGGAGGAGCGGGCCGAGGATTCATCGCGCTTTATGCTCGACACGATGCGTCGTGAGTTGGGCAAACGCCGCATGATCTGAGCAAAAGAGCCAGGTTCCGCCGGGGCTCAGATATCTCTCGGCAGGCGCTGGACACGCGAACGCAGCAATTGCTCTTCGAAATCCAGCTCCTGCTGCAATTCCCATTCGGTCTGGTCGTTGATCCCACGCTCGACGAACAGATCATGCAGGGTCTGTCTCTGCGCGCGCAGGACGAGCAGTCGCGTAGCCAGTTCGAGCCTTTCGCGACGCAGGGCGAGCTGGCGGTTCATCAGCGTGGAATGATGCGTTTCATCGATCTGGCTCAGGCGGATTTCATAACTCTGTTCCAGACGATCAATCACGTCATCTTTCAGTGCCCTGTCCTGCGCACTGGCTTCAGCCGCCACTGGCGTTTCAGGCGTCCTGAAGCGTTCATCGTGCAGCAGGGAAATTGCGGTGCGCAACAGCCGCTGACGCGCGATGACCCCCTCGACCGCATGACGATCCATACCGGGATCGGGCAGGAAGCGGATGCAGAGCGGCATCAGCACACCGGCGCCGACAAGCGAGATCACGATCACGCCCGCGGCAACCGTGATCAGTAGATCGCGCGATGGAAACGCCCCTAATTCGCTTCCTACGGCTGGAAGGGACAGAACAGCAGCAAGCGTGACGGCCCCGCGAACACCGGCAAAGGTCAGCAGCAACGAACCTAAAAATCCGGGCCAGACGAAAGGCTTGTGCGTCCAGCGCGCAACACACCATCGGCGCAGGATCGACAGCCAGATCCCGACAAACCGCAGCATCGTCATGATGAGATAAACCGCGCCTATAAGGGCGACAAGTTGCAGCAACGAGACCTGACGTTCATGCGCCATGACCACTCCGCCCTGCACCAGCGCAGGGAGCTGCAATCCCAGCAAAAGAAAAATTAGGGCGTTGAAGATATAATTGACCATCCCCCAGACTGTCGTGGCCTGAAGGCGCGTGGCCGTGTTCGTCTCTTCGATCATGCCCATCATTTTGATGACCATGCAGGCCGCGACGGAGGCCAGAATACCCGAGCAATGCACGGCTTCGGCTACGATATAGGTCACAAATGGCAGCAGAATCATAAGCGTGATCTGCAAAGGCGGATCGTCGAAACCGCGACGCAGCAACACGCGGTTGAAACGCGCCGAGACATAGGCAATGAGCGCCCCGATCGCCATGCCGCCCAAAGCGACCAGCAGAAACGCGTCGAAGGCCAGACGATAGGAGAATTCGCCCGTCAGCGCGGCCGCCGTGGCGAAGCGGAAGCACACCAGCCCCGACGCATCGTTGAAAAGCGCCTCGCCCGAAAGAACATGAATCATGCGCTCAGGCACATGACGCCCGGCCAGCAGGCTCGACACCGCGACTGTATCGGTAGGTGAAAGCGCGGCAGCGAGCGCAAAGCAGCAGGGCAGATCGAGTGTCGGAATCAGCCAGTGAATGGCATAACCGCAGAAAATGGTGCTGAACACGACCAGCCCGAAAGCCAGAAAGAAAATCGTGCCCCGCAATTCGTGAAACTCGCGCAGCGGCATACGAAAGGCGTCGGCAAAGAGCAGCGGCGGCAGAAAGACGAGCATGAACAGGTCAGGACGCAGCCCGATCCGGACACCGAGCAGCGCGACGCAGATGCCGAGCACGATCTGGATCAGCGGCAGCGGAATCCGGTTTTTCAGCAGGCGGGTCAACAGACTGCTGGCGGCGGCCAGCACGAGAAGAAAAAGAATATGATCTGCGGGGATCATGGCAGCAGGCCCAGCGCGCGGCACGACATGACGGTGAAAACAGCCTCCGTTTTTCGCCCGGCGCACGCGGCTTCGAAATGCGCTAAAAGAGAGAAATGAGCTCCTTTCGCTTTCTGCACGCGGCCGATCTCCATCTTGATAGCCCACTCAAGGGGCTGGAGCGGCATGACGATTTGTCCATCGATCGTATCCGCTCGGCGTCACGCCGCGCGCTGGACAATATGGTCGATGCCGCCATCGATCATGATGTCGCCTTCGTCGTGATTGCCGGCGACCTCTATGACGGCGACTGGAAGACAATCAGCACCGGGCGCTACATGGCGACCGCTCTGGGGCGTCTGATCGCCCATGGAATCAGGGTCTTTCTGCTTCAGGGCAATCACGACGCCGCGTCGGTGCTGACTCGCGACTTGCCGCTCCAGGCCGGTATCGACCGTTTTCCCTCCCCTAAACCGGGCAGCTTTCTTATCGACGAGATCGGCGTGGCCCTGCATGGGCAGAGCTTCGCCAACAGACACATGCCCCATGACATGACCCCCGCCTATCCGGCGCCTGTGCCCGGCTATTTCAATATCGGCGTGCTGCACACCTCGCTGTCAGGCCATGGGCAACACGAAATCTACGCGCCCTGCGCCCCCGAAACCTTGCGGGCGAAAAATTACGATTACTGGGCGCTGGGCCATGTGCATGAGCGCATGATCCTGACCGATGGCACACCGATCGTCTTTCCCGGTGTGCTTCAGGGCCGTCACATCCGCGAAACCGGAGAGAAAGGCGTCGTGATCGTCTCCGTAACCGATCATCGCATCGACTCCATCACTCCGATCGCCTGCGATGTGGTGCGCTGGGACGCCGCCCATTTCGACTGCACAGGGCTGGAAACCATGCCTGCCTTCGAGGATCGATTGGGGGCGTTTCTGCGCGATACAGCTCGCCTTCATGAAGGGCATCTTTGCGTCATGCGCCTGACAGTGACGGGAGCAACCCCGCTTCACGACACGCTCAGACGTCAAGGGGCTGGTTTACGGGAGGCCGTGCAGCATTTGGCCGCGATGAGCGGCGGCGAGATCGAGCTCGAAAAGCTTGTTCTCGACACCACGCCCCCTGCAACACAAACCCACTCTCTGCCAGACGAGGGCGAGTCTTTTGCGCTATCCGGTCTCGTGCATGAGGCCATCAAGGATGAGGCCCTGCTGCACGCTATCGGCGAAGATCTCGATCTCTGCCTCAAAACGCTCAATCTCGGGGACATCGCCCCTGATTCTCTCCTCGCCCGTATCAACCGGCGCGACTGGGCGTCTGTTTTGCCTGAACTGAACGCGGCGCTTTGCGACAAGCTTTCGGGCAAGGGAGACGCGCGATGAGGATCGCTTCTCTCGATCTCATCCGCTATGGCGGCTTTGCCGACAGGCATTACGAGTTCGCCGCGCAACCCACCGATCTTCAGGTGTTGCACGGCGCCAATGAAGCAGGAAAATCGACCACGCTTGCGGCAATAGGCGATCTGCTTTTCGGCTTTCCCAATCTCAAGGCACAGGATTGGCGCTTCGATGCGGCCCAGCTTCGTGTCGGGGCCAGCCTCGAACAGGAGGCCATGCGGCTCGATGTCGTGCGCAAAAGGGGGCGCACGCAAACACTGCTGGCGCCTGACGACACGACGCCACTTGATGAAAACGCGCTGCTTCGCTGGCTCGGAGGTGTCGATCGTGCGGCTTTCGAACGCATGTGGAGCCTCGACCATCAGCGCCTGCGCGCGGGTGGCGACACCATGGCGCGCTTCGAGGGCGATCTCGGCCAGCAACTTCTGGCAGCAGGTTTCGGGCTCGAAAACGTGCAGGCCGTACTCGAGGCCCTCGACGCCCAGGCTGGCGCCATCTGGAAGAAAGGCGGTCGCGGCACCCAGCTCAACGAGCTGAAAAAGGAGTTCGACGCCGCGCGCAGCCAGTTGAGCGCCGCCGAGGGTGCCCGCACGATCTGGACGGCGCTCAATAGCGAGGCCAGTGCGCTCGATACCGACCGCCTCAGCCTCGAGCAGCGCATCACGACCCTGCGTCAGGAACGCAGCAGGCTGGAACGAATCAGGCGCCTCAGATCGGCACTGACCCGGTTCGATGCGCTCAATGACACATTAAACGGCACCCCCGCTCCGCTCTTCACCTTGCAGGAGCATGACAATTTCGAGCGCCTGCTGCGAAGCTGGACCGAAGCGCTGCAAAAACGGGCCGACCTTCAGCACGCCTATGACGGTCTGGTCGAAACCCGCTCCGGCTTCCAGCCCGACCTCGTTCTCTTGGCGCAGGAAAAAGAGGTGCGTGATTTCAAGAGCCAGTTCGAGGCGCTCGTTACTGACCGTCCCGATCATGACGGGGAAACCAGTCTGTCCCAGCTCGAGGCAGCCTTGCAGGCGGAGGGCTACAGCGGCACGGCAGAAGAAATTCTCACCCGCCTGCCTCAAGAGAACCTGCTTGCAGCGCTGCGCCCTCTGGCAAAGGCGCATGATGCGCTTACCCTGCGTGAAGAGGAATGGCGGCGAAATCACGAAGCCGCACGGGAAAGACTGGCACGTGCCGAAGCGACACGCGGCGCGATCACAACACCCGATCTGCGCCCCTTGCAGATCGCCCTGCAACAGGCCGAGTCTCTGGGAGACATCGACAGCAGCGTGACCGTGCTCGAGCGCGAGTGTCATGAGGCCAACGCACGGATGACACAGTCCCTGCGCGATCTGCTGCCATGGGAGGGCAGCCCTGAAGCTCTGGGCAAGGTGGCCCTTCCCGAACCCGGCTTTCTGGAACAGCAGCGCGAGAACCGGCGCGAAAGACACAAGGCCATCGCTTCCGTCAAAGAGGGTCTGCAAGCACTCAGCGACACCAGAGAACGCCTGCTGCTCGACAAGGCCCAGCTCGAGCAGCGCGATATCGTCTCACACACCGCCCTCAGCCAGGAGCGCATCCGGCGCGACACGCTGTTCGACACGCTGATGGCGTCCCCTCATGATGCTGAAAAGAAGGCGGGTTATCTCGCCTCAAGGCTCACGACCGATCAGCTCGCCGATCGCCGCTTCGAAGACGCGGAAGAATCGGCAAGGTTGACCCAGATCGAACAGGCTCTCGAGCGGTGCATTCTGGAACGGACCCAGGCAGAAGCGCGGCGCGATGCTCTGAGCCGCGCCGAGGATGAGGCCAGTCGCTCATGGCAGAACGAAGTCGAGACGCGGGGCCTGCCAGTCTTGCCGCCCGACCGTCTGACCGGCTGGCTGGATCTCAGACAAAAGGCACTCGACGCGCAGACGCGTCTTCATGCCGCTCAATCTGATCATGAAATGGCCCGCACCCGCCGCGAGGCGATGCTCACGACGTTACGCAGGCTTCTGCCGGATCTCGCACAGAGCAGCACACTTGCCGACATGCTTATCGACGCCAGAATGCAGCTGCGCGACCGCGAGAAGGCAGCCCAACGCCTCGCCGAGCGCGAAACGGAGCACGAACTGGCCAGACGTGACGCCCAGGCCGAGCAACGCAAGGGTGAGGCGCTCGCTGCCGAGCGATACGCGCTGCATTCACGCTGGACAGAGATACTGCCCGATACGACGCCATGGCCGTCGGACGTTGTCGAAAAGCTGGAAGAGGCGCGCAGAAAGGCCAGTACCCTGCTGGCCCGACGCACAGCCCTGACAGCGCGAAAGACAGAAAGCGCCGCGCTCGAAACAGCCTTCCGACATTTCATGGTAAGTATCGGTCGGGGAGAGGCCCTCGCTCTGGCCGCGCCCGGCATGGCAATAACCTCACTCCATGAGGCCCTGCTGACAGCACAGATCGACAAGGCGCAGGCCGATCGTCAGGATGCCCGGATCAGGGAGCAAGCCGAAACCTGCGCGCTCGCCGATACCAAGCTGGAGGCCCTGCGCGCCGCGTTCACGCCCTTCCTGCAGCGGCTCGGCGCCACTGAAATCGAGGCTATCCGCCCGGTTCTGGATGAAGAGGCGCATCATTATCGCGATCAGGAAGAAAAGACGCAGCTCGAAAGGCAGATCATCGAGCAGTCGGACGGGCTCGACCTGGCGCAATTGCAGACGCAGGCCAGAGAGACCGATCCAGCCTTGATAGAAACCCGTCTCGGCGCTGTTGAGAGCGAACAGACAGAGCTGGAACGGCAGCGCGATGCCGCCTTTACACGCGGTGGCGAAATCAGGGCGTCGCTGCGCGAGATCGAAAAAGACGAGGCTTCCCTTAAGGCTGCTTTCGACATCGAATCTACCAGGGCCAAAATGGCACGCGCTGCCGAGGAATGGGCAACAGCGCGCATCCAGACTCTGGTCCTTACCCATGTGGCCAGACGCCAAAGGCTCGAAAACACCAACCCGCTTCTGAAAGCGGCAGAAACGATCTTCGCGTCGCTGACCTGCGGTCGATATCAGAAGCTCGTCATTGCAGAAGACGGCAAAATGCCCGAACTTGCAGGGATGATGCTTGATGAAAAGATGGTCCGCCCTTCGGCCATGAGCGAAGGCACACGTGATCAGCTCTATCTGAGCCTGCGTCTTGCCGCCCTCGAACAGGCACGGGCACGGGGCATTACCCTGCCCTTCATGGCCGATGATCTTTTCATCACCTTCGATGAGCACCGCGCTGAGGCCGGTTTTACGACATTGGCCAAAATCGCCCGGCATCAGCAGATTCTGTTCCTGACCCATCACGCGCATCTGGCCGAAATGGCGGCGCCATTTGGCGCAGCGCGTCACAGCGTGTAAGCGCAGAGGCATGAATTACGGGACGATCTTCATTACTGGAGCGGCTTCCGGTATCGGGCGCGCCCTCGCCGTCGCCCTCTCCGCACCGGGTCGCCAGCTCCATCTCGCCGATTGCCAGCGCAGCGGGCTCGACGAAACCGGGACAGCCTGTCGGTCGCGAGGGGCCGAAACGTATCTGACCTCTCTGGATGTGACAGATCAGGATGCCATGACGCAATGGAGCACCCAGGCAGCAGATCGACCGGTCGATCTGCTTGTGGTCTGCGCAGGCGTCACAGGCGGAGTCTCCGCTCAGGAAGGCGACGGCTCGGCCTTCGAGAGCATCGAGCAGATCCGGCGCATGATGGCCGTCAATCTCGATGGCGCCTTCAATGCGATCCTGCCCATGATGGCCCGTATGCGCGCACAGCCTTTGCGCAAATCCGGTCGGCTCACGCGTCAGCGCGGTCAGATCTGCGCCATCGCCTCTGTCGCAGGGCTGGTTTCCTATCCCGGCACCCCCTCCTATTCGGCGTCGAAAGCCGCGCTGGACCGGTTCATGGTGGCCAGCGGAGCCTATAGCCGCCGGGCAGGAATCCATCTCTCAAGCGTCTGTTGCAGCTTTGTCGACACCCCCATGGTTGCACAGAACCGCTTTCCCATGCCGGGGCTTTCAAGCGTCGAACGGGCAGTCGCCCATATTCTGCGCGGTCTCGCACGACGCAAAAGGCGGATCATCTTTCCTGCCTGGCTGGTTCTGGGCTCGCGCTTCATGGATGTGCTGCCTGTGCGTCTGGCCGAGACCTATTATACGCATCAGCCCACCGGTCGTCCCGGCTCGATGCCGCCGCTCGACCATTAGCCACGGTCGAAATACGAAAAGATCAAGACAAGAGCGCCCCGGACTACGTATTCCCGCAAAAACTTTGCTATGAAGGCGAAATGAATTTCTGTCGTCTCTTCATCATGCGTCCCGTGGCGACGATTCTGCTCGCTCTTTCGCTGTTTGTGGCGGGGGCCATCTGCTATCCGCTGATGCCCGTCGCCAGCCTGCCCGATATCGGGTCTTCGACGATCAATGTCGAAGTCGAGCAGCCGGGCGCCAGCCCCGAGCAGATGGTCAGCTCGGTCACGACGCCGCTCGAGCGCTATCTCGGCCAGATCGCCGGGGTGAAGCTGATCGAATCAGACAGTGAAAACAGCTTTGCTTATATCCGCATCGATTTTGTCGAATCACGCAATATCGACGGCGCCCTGCGCGATGTTCAGGCCGCACTGAGAGCGGCACGCGCCGATCTGCCCCAGGGCACACTCGACCGCGATCCCTTTGCCTACAAGGACGACCCGACCTCACAACCGGTCTATCTGCTCTCCCTGACCTCCGATGTCATGACGCTGCCCAAGCTGTTCGACCTCGCCCAGATCAGGGTCAAGCCTCTACTGGCGCAGATCAAGGGCGTGGGCCGCGTGCAGGCGGTAGGCTCGGCAGCGCCCGCCGTGCGCGTGGATGTAAACCCCTATGCACTCTATAAATGGGGCATCGGCTTCGAGGACGTGCGCCAGGCTCTCGCTTCGGCCAATGCCAACACGCCCAAGGGGTTTCTCGATTCTGGCGGCCAGCGCCTCATGCTGGAAACGAACGATCAGGCCGAGAACGCTGCGCAATATCGCGATCTGATCATCGGCTACCGCAACAACATCAACCCGATCAAACTCTCCTCTGTCGCGGAGGTAAGCGACAGCGTTCAGGATCTGTATCAGGCGGGATACTTCAACAACAAACCCTCGATCACCCTGATCGTACGCGGCCAGCCCAAGGCCAATACGGTCAGGATCGTCGATGCGGTCAAAGCCCGCATGAACACACTGCGGGCGGTTTTGCCGCCCGGCGTCGAAATGGACACGGCCATCGACCTCTCATCAAGCATACGCGCCTCGCTCGACGATACGCAGCTGACGCTGGGTATCTCGATCATTCTGGTGATCGGGGTCATCCTCGTTTTCCTGCGCCGCCTGCGCTCGACGATCATCCCCGCCGTCACCGTACCCATCGCGCTGATCGGCACGCTGGCCGTGATGAAGTGGGAGCATTTCACCCTCGACATCATGTCCCTCATGGCGCTCACCATTTCAGTGGGCTTCGTGGTCGATGACGCCATCGTGGTGCTGGAAAACATCGCCCGCCACATGGAAGCGGGCATGGACCGCATGAGCGCAAGCCTGAAAGGCTCGTCGGAAATCGGCTTCACCGTGTTGTCGATCACGGCCTCCCTGGTCGCCGTTTTCATTCCGCTGCTGTTCATTCCGGGGCAGATCGGCGCGATTTTCTACGAATTCTCGATGACTATCGTCTCGGCGCTGCTCATCTCTTTGGCACTCTCGCTCACCCTCACCCCCATGATGTGCGCCTACTGGCTGGATGTAGAGCATGAAGAACCCACCGGCCCGGGGTTGCGTGATCGCACACTGCGCCTGATCGATTTCGTGCTGGATGGAATCGTCGCGATCTATGCCCGCACGCTGCGTATCGCGCTGCGTTTTCACGTGCTGACAGCACTTACGCTGCCGCTCAGCTTTATCGTGCTCGTCGCCTCAATCGTGCTGATGCCCAAGACGGGCGTGCCCGCACAGGATATCTCCCTCGTCGGCGGGTCGATCAGCGGTGACGACACGATGTCGTTTTCCGAAATCACCAAGCGTATCCATTACGTCGGCAAGGTCATGAAAGAAGACCCCGATGTGCTGTCGGTCACGAGCTGGAACAACAGCAGCAGCGACGGCCAGCTTTTTGCCCGCCTCTCTGACAAGCGCACCCGCACGCGTACCGACATCCAGATCGTGGACGGCATACGCAAGAAGCTGGGCGAGATGCCCGGCCTGCGCACGTCCTTCTTTTCTGCCGGCGACCCCAATGGCGGTGGTGGCCAGCATCGCAACGGTGCCTATCGCTATGTCCTGCGCGACCAGGACCCGGTCGAGCTGAAGCTCTGGGTGCAGCGCCTTGCCACCCAGCTGCGCAAGAACAAGATGATGACCACCGTCACCACCAATGTCGAAGGCCATGGGGCCTCGGTGCATGTAAAACTGCGCCGTGATACGGAGGCCCGTTATCTGGTCACCCCGCAGCTTGTCGGCAATGTGCTCTACGACGCCTATGGCCAGACCGTGGCCTCACGCATCCATACCGACATCACCACTCATTCCGTGGTGATGGAAGTCGCCCGCGCCTACCGGGAATCGCCCGAGCAGCTCCGCAGTGCCTGGATCTCGACCGCTTCGGGCACGCCGGCGGGCGCAGTGCGCTCCAACCAGATACGCGTCAAGACCGTCAGCAGCGCCTCGGCCTCGACTGCCACGCAGCTCAGCGAAGCATCGCTGCGCAACGCCATCGCCAACCAGATTACCGGCAACAACTCCAACGGTTCTGCCGTCGCCTCTTCGGTCGAGACCATGATCCCGCTCATCAACGTGGCGGATCTGACGATGGAGCCCACGCCGATGGAAATCGACCATCAGCAGGGTATGACCTCGACCGCCATTAGTTTCGACCTGACCGATGGCAAGACCTATGAAGACGCCCGCAAGCTGATCGAAAGCACGATGAAGGATATGGGCGCGCCGCCCGGTCTGACCGGCGAATTCTCCGGCCTCGCAGGTGAAACCAAGGACATGCTGGTCAACGAACTGCTCGCTTTCGTCGCCGCGCTCTTTGCCATGTATATCGTTCTGGGTGTGCTCTATGAGAGCCTGATCCACCCCTTCACCATTCTCTCCACCCTGCCTTCGGCCGGTATCGGCGCTATTCTGGGGCTATGGATCGGCGGCGAATCCTTCAGTCTCATCGCCATGATCGGCATGATCCTGCTCACCGGCATCGTGAAAAAGAACGCGATCCTGATGATCGATTTTGCACTGTATGCCGAAAAGGAACTGGGCCATACGCCTCGTGAGGCCATTTACGAGGCTTGTCTCACGCGCTTTCGTCCCATCCTCATGACCACCCTCGCCGCCGCCCTCGGCGCCGTGCCGCTGATGGTCGGCCATGGTTACGGGTCGGAAATGCGCCGACCGCTCGGCATTGCCATCGTGGGCGGCATGCTCATCAGCCAGCTGCTCACGCTCTACACCACCCCTGTCGTCTATCTCTACATGGATGCGATAGGACGTTTCGGCACGCGGTTGTGGCATCGTCTCGTGCCCAGACGTCCCGCGCCGCGCCCTCTCGCGACCCCGCTCACCTCTGAAAGCTGAAAGCCCGTCATGTCTCTCAAAGCCCTCAGCCCGGCCTTTCTGCTTTGCGCCAGCCTGCTGACGCCCGCCTTCGCCGCCCCCGCCGCCCCGCTGCACCTCTTCAGTGCGCCTGCCCTCTCGCCCGATGGCCAGCATCTTGCGACGCTGGACACGACCGAGCAGCCCGATTCAGACGCAACACCCGTGCCGTTTCTCGTTCTGCGCAGCCTGCCAGGCGGCAAGACCATGACCATTCTTCTGCCCTGCAAGGACTGCATTCCGTCCAGCCCGAGCTGGAGCCCAGACGGGACGCATCTGGCCTTTATCGTCAGGCAGAAAAACACGCAGAACCGCCAGATCATGCGTATAACCAGCACGGGCGCAAAGCTGGAGACGCTGCTGAAATTCACCGGCTCGCTACAGGATCTGCGCTACGGCCCCGATGGGGCGCTGGCCGTTCTCGCCATCGCCGATGCCAGGCGCGACCCCGGCGCGCTTCAGGCTGGCGCAGCTGAGACGGGCGAGATCGACGCAAAGGAAGACGAACAACGTATCGCCACGGTCGAGAAGAACGCCCTGCACTGGCAGTCGCCCGACGGGCTCTATGTCTATGAATATGACTGGCAGAAAGGCTCCGTTCCCGCCTTCATTGGCACGGCAGCCACAGGCAATGGCGACGCCCATTGGTGGCAGGCCCATCTGTCGCGCTTCGCAGGCGGGCAGGAGACAATTCTCTACACCCACGCCTTGTCACAACAGATTGGCCTGCCTCTCGTCGCCCCTGACGGCAAAAGCGTCAGCTTCGTCGCTGGGCTGATGAGCGATTTCGGCTTTTTCGGTGGCGACGCCCTGCAACTCGACCTGACCCGGCCAGGCGCCACCCCGGTGACCCTGACGAAAAACAGCAAAAGCACCGTGACGGGTCTGAGCTGGTGCCAGGGCCGTCTGATCGCCGCCTCCATCGCCAGCCCGAAAACGATGATGGAGGCGCTCGATGACAAAACGCCCCTGATGGTAAGTTCCGACGACCTGCTTTCGAATGGCGGCGGCGAACCCCGCCTGGTCTGCGCAGGCGACCAGAGCGTCGTCATCCGCCAGAATTTCACGAAAGCGCCCGAGATCTGGGCTGGCAGGATCGGTGACTGGCAGCAGGTCACCCATCTCAATGAGGGCCTTTCCGTGCCGGCAAAAGCCGAGAGCGTGAGCTGGACCAGTGACGGTTTCGCCGTGCAGGGCTGGCATCTCGCCCCGCTTTCGCGCCCCGCGCCCATGACCCGCAACGGGAAGGTGCCGCTCATCACCGAGATTCATGGTGGTCCGTCCTCGGCGGTCATGCCACGCTTTCTGCGTAGCAATGGCGATGCCGCCGTGCTGCTGAGAGCCGGTTATGATCTGTTCATGCCCAACCCGCGCGGCAGCTACGGTCAGGGCGAGGCCTTCACCATGGCGAACCGTCGCGATTTCGGTTACGGCGACCTGCGCGACGTGCAACGCGGCATCGACGTTCTGGAAAAAACAGCGCCAATCGACGAAAACCGCCTTGGCATTACCGGCTATTCCTATGGCGGCTACATGACCATGTGGATCGTAACGCAGACGAACCGCTTCAAGGCAGCTGCAGCGGGCGGCGGCATTGCGAACTGGCAATCCTATTACGGCCAGAACGGCATTGATGCCTGGATGCCGCCTTTCTTCGGCGCCACGGTCTATGACGATCCGGCCATCTACGCCCATTCCTCGCCGATCACCTTCATCAAGCAGGTCAAAACACCGACCTTTATCTATGTCGGTGCCAATGACGTTGAATGCCCACCTGCACAAAGTCTTGAATTCTATCACGCCTTGCGCGCCCTCGGGATTCCGACCAGCCTTGTGATCTATCCCGGTGAAGGGCATGGCATGAGGGGACGTGACCACGCGATCGACGCTCAGAAGCGCATGCTGGCATGGTTCGATCGCTATCTGCACGCCCCTGGAGCCCAGCCTGCCGGGGCAAACTGAGACCGTTCTGTAACGTTTGGCCTGAGAAGCTTTGGAGTTGAGATGCATAACAAAAACAAGGCGCCGTTCTCAGGCCTGATGTCAGCGATCAGACTGGTCATTCCCGGTCTCGTTCTGGGCGGTGCGCTCTCGGCCTGTGCCAGGGCACAGACAACCGAAGCCCCGCCCATGCCCTCTGCCATCGCCCCAGAACAACCTGCTGCGCCAGCCGATCACACGGTCTCGGACCCTGTCGTCATTCCGCCCCTGCCAGATGTTTCGGAATCCGAAGCACGACTGGAGGCGAGCCGCCTCACGGTGCAGATGAGGAAATCGGTCAAGCGCTTCACCACCTACACACCTGAAATTCGTCAGCGCTTCATACGCCTCGCACGCGCCGCCATCGCCAGCACCAACACGCCTATCGACCGCCCCCAGCTTCTGATGGTGGTAGACCGCAACCCCAAGGTGCAGCGCCTCTGCTTCGTACTGGCCATGCCGGGCAATGCGGACTGGGAGACGCTGGGCGGCACCCCGGTCTCGACCGGACAAGCGGGACGCAAATTTTATTACATCACCCCGACAGGCGTGTTCATCAACACGCCCGACCGTCTCGGCTATCGCGCGCTCGGCACGAAAAACGAGAATGGCATTCGTGGCATCGGCGCGAAAGGTATGCGTGTCTGGGATATGGGCTGGCACAACGCCGTCAAAGGCTGGCGCCCGGATCACGAGACAGGCGATATCCGTCTCGAAATTCATGCGACCGACCCCGATTTTCTCGAGCAGCGCCTTGGCCATACAGCCTCGGAAGGCTGCATTCGCATTCCTGCCACCCTGAATGTCTTCATGGACAAGAACGGCCTACTTGACGTGCAATACGAGCAGGCCGCCAGCTATGATGGGCGCTTTCGCGCGCTTCTGCCCAAGGACCGCACCCCCAGCCCTATTGCGGGGGATGCTCTGGTTGTCGTTGACTCAGCCGAGGCCGTGCAGGCCATTTCTTCCGCTACGGTCGGGCACCAGACCCTGTCCAGTCATCACGAAGGCTGATCGCCGCGAGCCGTCCGCTCCGGCGGGGCAAGAGTGGGAAACGCCGCTTCGAGCGATTGCGCAACGAGGCGCGTGGCGGCAGGAAGAGACCGCGCCTGATCGACGCAGAAACAGAGTTCGAAGGGTCTGATCTTGCGATTGGCAAGCGGCACGAAGGCCAGCGATCCTTCGCTGACCTCCTGCATGACATCGACAAAACTCAGAATACTGATCCCGACCCCGCTCCTGACCAGTGATTTGATGGTCTCGATATCATCCGATTCACAAACCGGGAGCCCCTCCTGACCCGTCTCGGCAGTCAGCCAGGCGATTTTCCGCGCCAGTGCCAGTGGGGCGGCAGGCGCGATCAGGGGGTAGGAAGCGCCTAGGCTGAACCGTGCCTCGTTTTGTGCCGCCAGAGGATGGTCCGGCGGAGTGACGAATCCCAAGGGGCAGGCGATGCTCGCCCTGACGGAAAGCCGCGAGTTCCGCACTGGATCGAAAACCAGCGCCAGATCGCCCTGCCCTTCGATCAGCGCCGGGGCGATCTCGTGATTGGCTCTCACCAGCACACTCAGCGTGATGCCTGGATGTCGGGCGCGCAATGTGGCGATCGCGCCCGGCACCATTCCACGCGCCATGGCTTCGGGAATAAGCAGCGTCACATGCCCCCGCCTCAATCCCTTGAGGTCGTCGATTTCCGTACGACACGTCTCCAGTTCGCGTTGCCAGCGTCTGGTCTGCACCAGGAGAAGCGCCCCCGCTGCCGTCAGCCTGAGCCCGGAAGGCAGACGCTCGAAAAGCGGTGAGCCAAGCGACTCCTCACCCAGCAATATCTGCCTATCGATCGACGACGCTGAAATTCCCAATGCCTCGGAGGCACGCCTGATCGACCCATGCTGGGCGACGGCCATGAAATAACGGGAGAAGCGCGAGAAAACGGGCATGGAGGGCGCTCTCTTTTTTAGAACGGACAGTAAGAAATTTCGATATATCGTCGAACGGTCGAGACGTGGGATGTTTTTTGCTGTTCCAGCATCAACCGGCGAGGCCCCATGTCAGAAACTCTCGAACGGCCAGTGCAATTGCCGCGTCAATGCAGCTTCGACGCCGCGGACTGGGCCATCCTCTCGCGCTTCTGGTATCCCATCGCCCTTTGCCGCGATATCGGCACCACACCCACCGCTGCGACCCTGCTCGACGAAACGCTGGTGATCTATCGCTCGGGTGAGGAAATCGTGGTGGCGCAGGATCTCTGCCCCCATCGTGGCGTTCCCCTCAGCCTCGGGTCGGGTGATGGCGAGAGCATCGCCTGCGCCTATCATGGTTTTCGTTTCGGCCAATCGGGGCGCTGCGTGAAAGTCCCCGCCCATCCCAGCTCGGCCATTCCCAACAAGCTGCATCTCAGGACTTTCCCGGTGCTTCAGCGTTACGGGCTGGTATGGACCTGCCTCGCTGGCGAGACACGGCATGAGGTGCCGGACATGCCGCACTGGTACGAATTTGGCTATCAGCAGATCACCTGCCCCTCGATCGACATCGCCGGTTTTGCCGGGCGACAGGTCGAAGGGTTTCTTGATGTTGCCCATTTCGCCTTCGTTCATACCGACACTTTTGCCGATCCCGAAAACCCGGTCGTGCCCCCTTATATGCCCAGAATGACCGCAGAGGGTTTCGAGGTCGAGTATCGCAGCTCGGTCGGCAATTATCCGATCGGCGTTGAGGGACGTGCGCCGGAAGGGTTCGAATGGCTGCGGCATTTCCGCACCTCGCTGCCCTTCACGGCAACGCTCGAAATCCACTTCCCTGATGACGGACGGCTGGTCATCATGAATGCAGCCTCGCCCGTCTCTGCGCGCAAGACACGCATGTTCGCGCCGATCTGCCGCAATTTCGATCAGGATATCCCTGTCGAGGCCGTCTACGAATTCAATCGGCGCGTTTTCGAAGAAGACCGCCTTCTGGTGGAGGCGCAAAAGCCCGAATGCCTGCCGCTCGATCCTACTCTAGAAGCCCATATCATGGCCGATCGCAGCTCCATCGCCTATCGCAAGGGATTGCGCGACCTGGGACTGAGCCGGTTTTTCATAGCTTAGCCATCCTCTCCCCGCATACCTGCTCGACAAACGCATAGCTCCTGCGGCGAGAAGACATAACCCCGGCGCCCCATCCGACTTGCCTCCTCTCTTCGCCTGGCGTCCTCTGGCCAGAACAAGAGGGAGACGCCCGAATCATGGTCACCACCAGAACCGAACACGATCTTCTTGGCACGCGCGAAGTGCCGAATGACGCCTATTACGGCATTCATACCCTGCGGGCTGTCGAAAACTTTCCGATCACCGGCCGCCAGATCAGCGCCTATCCCGAACTCATCAACGCGCTGGCCGCAATCAAGCAGGCCGCCGCGCTCAGCAACCACGACCTGGGGCTTCTCGACGCGTCGAAGTCGCGCGCCATCATCGCTGCTTGCGAGGATGTGCGCAGCGGGCAATTGCATGACCAGTTCGTCGTCGACGTGATCCAGGGCGGTGCTGGCACCTCGACCAACATGAATGCCAATGAGGTCATCGCCAATCGCGCTCTTGAGCATCTAGGGCGCCAGCGCGGCGAGTACAGCGCCCTTCACCCGATAGACCACGTCAATATGGGTCAGAGTACGAATGACGTTTATCCCACAGCCCTGCGCATCGCCGCCATTCATGGCGTCAACCATCTGACAGATGCCATGACAGTGCTGCGCAAGGCCTTCATCGCCAAGGCGCGGGAGTTTCATGACATTCTCAAGATGGGCCGCACCCAGCTTCAGGATGCTGTCCCCATGACGCTGGGTCAGGAATTCCAGACCTACGCCGTCATGCTCGACGAGGATCAGAAGCGTCTCAAGGAGGCGATCCTGCTCATAAGCGAGATCAATCTGGGCGGCACCGCCATCGGCACACGTATCGCCAGCCACCCCGATTTTGCCATCACGGTTTGCGCCCATCTCAACCGGATCACGAACCTTCCCCTCCTGACTGCCAGCGACCTCATTGAGGCCACTCAGGATTGCGGCGCCTTCGTTCAGGTTTCCGGCGTTCTCAAACGCTTTGCCGTCAAGCTGTCGAAAATCTGCAACGATCTGCGTCTGCTCTCCTCCGGCCCACGCGCCGGGCTGAACGAGATCAATCTGCCCCCCATGCAGTCCGGCTCTTCCATCATGCCGGGAAAGATCAACCCCGTAATTCCCGAAGTCGTCAATCAGGTCGCCTTCGAAGTGATCGGCAACGATCTGACCGTCACCATGGCCGCCGAAGCCGGTCAACTTCAGCTCAACGCCTTCGAGCCAATCATCGCCCATAGCCTGTTCAAAAGCCTGACCCATCTTCACGCGGCCTGTCTGACGCTCGAATCACGCTGCATTCGCGGCATTACCGCCAACACCGCTCAGCTCGAAGCCATGGTGACGCATTCCATCGGCCTCGTGACCGTCCTCAACCCCTATATCGGCTACGAAACCGCTACCGCCATCGCACTCGAGGCGCATCGCACCGGGCGCGGCGTGATCGAAATCGTGCGCGAACGCCAGCTCGTGCCGGAAGCAACGCTGGAGAAAATTCTGTCTCCCGAAGGGCTCTGCCATCTGCACAAAGCTGAACCACTCTGACACGACGTGCCTAAAAGCAGTACTTTGTGGACACCACTCTGAAGGGGATAAGAGGGGTGCGCCCCTTTCCGGGGAGCGGGGCAGCGCCCCGCAGTAACGCCATTCAGGCGCCAGAATTTCCTCAGGGCTCCGCCCTGAAACCCGCCAAAGGGCCGGCGCCCTTTGGATACCGATTTTAAAAGAATGATCAGGGGGATTGCGCGGGACCAAACTCAGTCGAGCGATTCTTCGGGCTTCTCGCTCCAGGCAGCCTGAACGCCGGGAATGCGCATCAGAGCCGTGATGACCTCATCGGGGGCCTTCATGCCATGCACATGCAGGGTAAGGAGCAGTTTTTCGCCCTCGTTCTGGCGCTCCTGCAAGACATGACCGAGCGTGAAACCGAGTTTGGTCAGAGTAATGCCAACGGTTTCGGTGAACGCCACATCTGAATCACCACGCACACTTATCTTGAACCCGTGGCGCGGGGCGCGAGGCATACGCAGCAGCCAGCCGGGGGTAAGGAACATGATGACGAGGTAACCGACAGTCGTCAGTAGGGCCACGATGGTCATGCCCGCGCCACAAGCCATACCGATGGCGGCGGTGAGCCAGACCGAGGCAGCGGTCGTCAAGCCGCGTACGGTGTCGCGTCGCATGAAAATAACACCGCCACCGATAAAGCCGAGTCCCGAGACAATCTGGGCTGCCACACGAGACGGATCGACTACGACGCGATCTGGCATCAGCACGTCGTCAAAACCGTATTTGGAGATCAGCATGAAAAGGGCGGCAGACACGCCGACGAGCGTATAGGTACGAAAACCCGCCGCTTTCTGTCGATATTCGCGCTCGAGCCCGACCAGGGCGGACAGGAAAAAAGCGAGCCCCAGCTCCTGTAGCTGGAGTAGCCCCTCACCAGGTATATGCGCGAACAGACCCACCGCCTGCATGACAGCTTCTCCTCGAAACGACGCCCTTGCGGACACGAAGCAGAGTATTGCTCACTCATGAAGCCTGCGACAGCCTCTTGGCTTGCTCGAATCGACTGCGCCCATGATAGAGGGACGCTGTGACTATGACCGATGCATCCAAACAATCCGTGGCCAATGATGGCCTTACCGCGCTCCTGCGCCGCTCGCCCCCGGCCAACCCCGAGGCCGAACGCGCTTTGCTGGGCGCGCTCCTGACCAATAACAAGGCCTATGAGCGCGTCTCCGACTTTCTGGTGGCAGCGCATTTTGCCGACCCGCTGCACGGGCGCATTTTCGAGGCAATCGCCCGTCGTATCGACCGGGGCATGCTGGCCGACCCGATTACCATGCGCGCCGAATTCGAGCATTCGGGGCTGCTGGATGAAGTCGGTGGCCCGCAATATCTGGGTCAATTGCTTATGGCGATGGTCGGCATCGTCAATGCTGGCGATTACGGACGCGCCATTCACGATGCATGGATCAGACGCCAGCTGATCGAGATCGGTGAAAACGTTGTTAATAATGCCTATGGCGCCCGCGCCGATCTGGAGGGTGGCGACCAGATTGCGGCGGCAGAGGAGACCCTTTTCAAACTGGCCACGGACAAGGGTCAGGATGGCGGGTTCGTAACCTTCGAGCGCGCCCTGACCGGGGCCTTGCAGGTCGCCGAGCAGGCATTTCAGCGTACGGGCGATGTCAGCGGACTGACCTCGGGCCTGCGCGATTTCGACAAGAAGACGGGCGGCCTGCATCCGTCGGATCTGCTCATCCTTGCCGGACGCCCGGCCATGGGCAAGACGGCGCTCGCCACCAAGGTAGCGTTTTCGGCCGCCCAGGCCCTGATGCGCGAAGCGGAAGACAAAGGCACGAAGCCACGAGGCGCCGTGGCCATTTTCTCACTCGAAATGTCGTCCGAGCAGCTCGCAACACGTATCCTCTCGGAGCAAGCCGAAGTGTCGGGCGAGAAGATCCGTCGTGGCGATATCGGCCAGCGCGAATTCGACCGTTTCGTGCGCGTCTCTCGCGAATTATCCGAGCTGCCTCTGCATATCGACGATACCCCGGCCATTTCGCTCTCGGCCATGCGCACACGCTGCCGCCGTCTGGCGCGCACCAAGGGGCTGAGCCTTGTGGTAGTCGATTACCTCCAGCTCATGCGCCCTGCCATTGGCACCAAACCGGAAAGCCGCGTGCTCGAAATCTCGATGATCACACAGGGCCTGAAGGCCATCGCCAAGGAGCTTTCAGTGCCGGTCATTGCGCTGTCCCAGCTCTCCCGTCAGGTGGAATCGCGCGAAGACAAACGCCCGATGCTCTCGGACCTGCGTGAGTCCGGCTCGATCGAGCAGGATGCCGACGCCGTGATGTTCGTCTATCGCGACGAATATTATCTGCAACAGCGCATGCCCAAAGACAGTGCTTATGAGAGCATGGATAAATATCAGGTCGCCATGGAAGAATGGCAGCGCAAAATGGCGCTCGTGCATAACAAGGCTGAGCTGATTCTGGAAAAACAGCGTCACGGACCGACCGGCACTATCTCGCTCTTCTTCGAAGGCGAGTTCACCCGCTTCGGCGATCTGGATACCGTGCACGACGTATGACGATAGGGCTACAGGGGGCAAAACGCACCGACGCCCTGTCAGCCTTCTGTCTGTGTCGCCCACGTGACATGATGTCGTGCGACAGGGGGCAAGCTCCTCTCTGACCCACTGTCGGGGTCTGGTCGAAGCGTCGGGTGGCGCCCTGTCTTGCGTTCACCAGCGCCACCGGATGCCCCCGGTCACGGCTGCCGAACCCGGTGGGGCGCCAAGTCGCGTGTCCCGATGCCCGGCAAAGAAATTGGCGGTGAGATCGAGCCCCGGGACGCCGGCCACCGGCAGGGCGAAAATGGTCGTTATCCCGCGCTCCATTGCGATCGGCGAGGAGTCGTTCTGTTCGACGGTGATCGGGCCGAGATACACAAGAACGGAGCGAGGGCGCTATAAAGACCCTGGGCGGAGCGTTGGCCGTTATGCTCAAATCGATACCGGCTTGCCCGGTTAGGACTGGCGATATCGCCAGGCGCGTGCTTTTGTCATCACCGGACCGATGGTGTTTCAGGATTTAAGAGACTGAAGCAGAGAGTGGTTTGACTGATTTTCCGCAGAGCTCTGAGGAAACGGGCGATTATCAAACACGCTTGAGATGAGGGGATTGTTGCCGCGACATCCTTCGTGAGGCGGCGGCGTCCGAGCCATGCAAAGCTTCTCTCCACAACCCCGATCGTCCATTGGCCGAGTTGTGCTAACGTTTTCGGAAGTTTCTCGCTGGCATAATCTTCGTCACCGATCAGGTGGCAAAATCAGCGGAACAATGAGTGTAGCCTGGTCGCTACCAGCGGCGCGCCGTCACGATCCTGAACGTCGGCGGAATGCACGACAGTCGCCACGACATGACCCAGTGTGTCGGTCGCAATATGCCGCTTGCGTCCCTTGATCTTCTTGCTCGTGTCATAACCGCGAGGGCCACCGTTCTTAGAAGTTTTAGCCGATTGGCTATCGCTAATGCCCACCGAAGACGTGGCGTCTCGCCCGCCCTGCTCACGCGACAGGATCACGAGCTTATGGTGTATGGCTTCCCATCGTCCCTCGCGGATCCAACGGTAGAAATAGCGCGGCACGGTCTGAAGGCGGGAAAGTGACGCGGCAATTGCCGCCACTGGCAGCCCGTGGAGACGATATAGAAGATCGCGTCCATGACCCGGCGCAAATCCGTATGTCAGGGTCTTTCCAGTCGTTTCCGCTCCGGCGTTGGCCTGAGAGCGCACGGCAGCCATTATCGCGTAGGCGAGCATCACCAGCGAGACATGGCGGAGCCAGCCGCGTCAGGAGTGGGTCTCGTTATGGTCGAGGCCGGACTCGTTTTTCGCGTTTTCAAAGCCTTCCTCTATCCGCCAGCGCGTTCCTTCGGCCTGCACCAGCGTCTCCAGTTGCGTCCCCTGTGCGCACCAAGTTGTGAGATAGCGTAGATCGCCATCAGCTGGATTGCGGCGGACCAAAAGGCCCCGGGTCCATATTCCGATCATGGTGTCAGAATATTCCGCTGCCTCCAGATCGGCCATCGGGCAATACAGCCAGTCATACCATCGATCGCCCTTGGGGCCGTAAGCGGCCGAATAACGGATCGAGACCTTATCAGGTAGCTTCTTGGTGATCTCGCGTGCTTCGCCGACCCACGTCACGTCGGAACGCCAGAAATAAAAGTTGCCGGCGCCATAAACGCGGTCACCGGCAAACCAGAAAGACGGGGGTTCCTCCGGCAAGCGCCCGCCCGATCATGGCGGTCGCCAGAGACGGCTTGATGGCAAAGCGGATATCATCGGGCTCGTGGGCGGCTGCCAGACGCTCCGATCTATCGATCTAGCTTTTCGGCCATTAGAGCGCTCGGACGCAAAGACGCTGATCTGGCAGTTGGTAATCTTGCCAGCAGACCCCTCGTATTGTCGGCTCACGCCACAGGAAGCCGGGCCCTTCTTGAGGGACCCGGTCTCGTCGACTACCAGCACCGCGTTATGATCGCCCGCTGCCTCAGCGCGCATCCACTTGATCTTGCGTGGCTCATCGCCCAGCAAGTGTCCTGCAGACACAGCAATCCGCTCCTGCCCGAGTACCGGCCGCGTCCGAGCCTTAATGTCCCGTAGCGCCTACAGCGTCAGTACAAGAACATTCTTAACAGACGTCGTGCGATTCATATCGCTCAAAATCATGGTTACCCATAGATTCAGAACTTCCAAAAAAACGTAACTGTAGTGCTAGACTTCACAAAGCTTCATAACGCTCCACCGCCTCTGTGACGCTATTACACATCATAAAATGTGTATCATGCAGAAGCGCTCCGACCGTGCAGTGCTCGCGTATAAAACCCATATCATGGGAAACGATGATGAGGGAGCGATTTGCGCGCTTCCCAAACAGTTCATCTTGGCATTTTTGCAAAAATCGAGCATCTCCCACCATAATTACTTCATCAATTAAATAACAATCAAATTCTATAACAATAGAGAGCGCAAAAGCTAATCGAGCCCGCATTCCAGAAGAATAAGTTTTTACTGGCTCAGCAAGCTGCTTGCCTAGTTGAGCAAAGTCATCCACATAAGCGCGCGTATTTTTATAATCTAGATTATAAATTCTGCAAATAAACCTCAGGTTATCAAGTCCTGATAAACTTCCTTGAAACGCTCCCCCAAATGCCAAGGGCCATGAAACGCTCATGGTCCGATGAACAAAACCTGAGGTAGCCAGTTCTACACCTCCTATAATCTTGATGAGGGTCGATTTTCCAGCTCCGTTTCGCCCCATAATACCGAGCTTCTGTCCCTTTTCGACTGTAAAATTTACATTATTCAGTACACGACGAGCCCCGCGATGGACAGGAAATGATTTACAAATATCTGTGCAGCGCACAAAAGGAAATACAGGATCAGACATATTCATTGAACCGTAATATGTCGGCGAACACGAAGAGTTAGCGATAACCCAATTAGAAGAAGGAGAAACGTCATCCAACTATCGTAAAAGATATCATAATGAGCATGAGCATTATGACCAAATTGTCCTTCCCGAATCATCTCAATGTTGTCAACGCTAGGTGACCATAAGATCATTTTCTGCCAACGGGGGGGAAGCCAATCGACCATTGTAAATGCCCCAGAGAGCGGTAGGGAAAGATATGAAATAACACCAATGCTCTTTTCTACTAGCTCCGAGACCTCACTTAGCGCGGCAACCAAAAGGGCAGTAGCTAAACTGAAAAGACAATGAAAACCCAGCCCTAGATACAACATTCCATAATCTTTCGGTGGCTCTATATATCCCACAAGCCACGCGCCCAGAAAAACCAAAAAACCCGCAGCTAGGGCGCCCATAACCTCCAAGATGACGCGTGCAAGAATAATATCCAGTGGAGTTACCTGACGATGAAAAAGCAAACTTCCATTGGCCATGTAGGCATTCACCGCACGCGTTAGACAATGTCGCCACATTGTCAGCGGAACATAGCCGGTAAGAACAATTGCTGTCGTTGGAAGATCATGCTCATGAGCGTCGCGCAATATCGTCCAGACGATTGTGACGCCAGCACAAAACAGAATTGGCTCGCCCACCACCCATAGGAAACCAATATTTTCGCGACCGTAGCGAGTATGCATTTCTCTGAACAGCAACGCGCCAATTACTCGAAATTGGAGTAGAAATTGCTGAATAGGAAAAATTCTGCGCCATGCAGAAGATTGATGTGGCATATGAGAAGGAATATCAGACATTAGTGGATCTGATGCTCACGCGCGCCACTAATAAGAAGAATACCTAGAGCATAAACTCCCATACTAGTTGCCAAAATAATAAGAATATCTGAAATCGCATGCGGATATTCCGGATAGTCCGGCAAATCTGGTTGCGCAACTTCATCTAAGTATAGCTGTTGACGGTCAGCTTGAACTTTGGCTGCTTGCAAACTAACTGTTGCGGTTACGAGCTCGCGCTCGGCTACCTCTTTTTGAGTGATGAGGTTATCGTACTCTGTAATCTTGGGTACCAAAGAAGAGTCTGATCCTGTAATGTCACCTTGAGCTTGGGCAATCTCAGCTCTAAGAACCTCAATTCGTCTTTGATATACAGGAAGCAAAGGCGTATTCGGAGCAAATTTTATAATCTGATCAACCTTCAGCCGCGTAGCCGTAAGCATAGCTTTCAACTGGTCAATATCGCGCAGCATAGGGACTGATTGCTTAAGAGGGTCAAGTATCTTCTCTTTGTTACGGTAATCTGCAATTTTTAAGCCAATACTGCTGATCTTTTCTTCTGCCGTGGAAACTTCTTTTTGAGAAGATGCAATGGTGTTCAGACGCTGACGGGCATTCATCTCATTGACGAGACGTTCACCTGCATCTATGAGTGCTTTCCCAATTCGCTGCGAGTCTTGAGGAGAAAAAGTTCTAACCGTAAGGCTCGAAATACCAGTCGTTGTATCTAGCTCGGCGACAATATGCTTTTGATAGTAAGAAAAGAAATGCTCAAACGTATTTCCGCGGAAAAATGTTGGAAATCGAGCTAAAAAATCTGCATTAGGATGATCAAATACGGCTCTTAGTCTTTGAGACTGCATTAGAGCACGCGCCGCATCGCGCGACATCATGTAGGTCTGAACAGCATAGGTATCTTCAGTGTTTCCCGCACCACTCATACCCGGGATAAGCCCCCCTAGCATGTTCGGTGTTTGAGCTCCGGCGCCTCGAACTACAAAGTAAGCATGCGAGACGTATTGAGGAGATGCCACACAGCCATAATACATAATAGCGAGAAATGTAGGAAAAAAAACTATCAAGTTAAAGCCAGGGTGACCTTTCAGCCACCGCGCAGCTTTTCTAGTGAAAGATTTTTTTTGCAAATTTGAATGCGACATCATGTCACCAGAGGAAATAACGTTTAATTCAGTCATGCCTAAATTCATGCCTCAATCAACGCAGGAACGCAAATCATATTCATACTCCTCTTTTCTGGAATTAAATATATATAAACATTTCACTCAATTTATTTTTGTAAAAATTCTTTATACATTGAATCTAGACGTTTCGCATAATGTGGCATATCGAAATTTACTGCACGAGATGGGCCTTCACGAGCGAGCTTCTCGCATAGTTCATTGTCGCGGTCGAGTTTTTCAATTCCAGATGTGATGGCTGAAATATTATAAGGATCTACCAAAACCGCATTGTCCCCCGCGACTTCTCTCAGGGCCCCCTCTTTTGAGGTGAGAGTTGCCGTTCCAAAAGCCATGGCCTCCAGAACAGGGAGGCCAAAGCCTTCGCTCAAAGATGGGAAGAGCACAGCCCTTGCTCCCCGGATTAAAGCGCCTAATAAAGTATCAGGAAGATAGTCTATCTTCATGATGCGATTTATCTGGATGCCTCTCGCAAGAAAACGAACTTCTTGTTCTGATTTCCATGCCATCGCGCCGACAAGAACTAGTTTTCGTTGCGTATCAGCCTCAAGAAAGCCTTCAATAATTCTTCCAATATTTTTCTTGGGCTCGAAAGAGCCGAAGAAAAGAAAATAAGAATCTGTTTTCAATCCAAAAGCGCCATCAATTTCTTTTTCAACCTGCGCAGGTGACAGATCTATAATTTTCTGATTAGGATGCACCGATTGATAGGTATTATATATTTTGGCTGCGGCTTCCGGATGGAAATTGATGATATCATTGCGAGATGCTTCTGAGACGGTGCAGATTCCATCGGCCTTTTTACAAATATCAGCAATTAGTCTAGAATAATATGCTTTATCATCCAATGTCGTGTAAGGTAGTCTTAAGGGGACAAGGTCATGCATTGTGTAGATGTTAATGGCACCTTTTAGATAAAGCGGAAGGGGATAAGTCCAGTGCATAATTTGAGGAGGATTAGGGATACTTAGGGGTGTAAAGCGCTTAAGTGTACGATATCGTTTAGCTGCCTTTTCAAATAGGAACGGGGCATTCAAAAGGCGGTCATAAGCAGGGAGTCTGTTAATGAAGCTCCGCGCCTCGACACGGCCAGAAATAGGAATCGTTACGGCCTCTTCTCCCCAAAAATCGGAGCGGCGGTCTTGCCACCATCGGGCTGAAAAAAGTTTTGTTTTACGCTGATGAACGTCCTGACCAAGCCTATCGAAAAACATCACTTCACGTAACGCTGGCGACATATAGCGTGTGATGTCCATCCCATAAAGGACGTCCACATGATGTCCCATTTGTTCCAAGCAATGACTGAGTGTGCGCGCATAGGTCGCTACGCCTGTCCCTCGACTCATCGCAAGGTTGAAACCGTCAATGCCGATGCGTAGGGGAGAGAAACCCTTCATAAAGCTATTCGATCCAGGGTACAGTTAATCCAAGCCCTATTAGCTTGCGCCCATTACAGAAAAGTCTCAAGCTAGTTTCTAGCCAGAGAGTTCGAAAACCCTCGGGTTTTGAGTCTGTCCGTGTGATTCCATCCTTCGAATGGCACGTGATGGGTGAGTCATGAACCATGCCGGTTTCGTTGATTTTAGACACAAAAAGCCGGGAGGGCAGGACGACCCCTTCCTCAGACCTCGTCACTCCACTTTTTTGGCTATAAATCGCATGTTTCCATTGATCAGAAATCCTGCCTGGTCCGGAAATGGAAGACGACAGTTGCTGCGGCGGGTGACGGCGCCAGACTGCGAGAGAACCGGCTAGGTAAAGCCAGTGCAACCTCGATCATCTTGGCAGATAAGGTGTATCGCTGAAAAGCCTCTTAGAGTCTGCTTGGCGGTTCAAGGACGGGCGTTTCTAAGAGCGAGATTGGCGCCCATTGCGATGAGGGTCATGGCCTGTGAAACGTCGATACGGCGTTCATAATCACGCACGAAGCGTCGCCAACGGGTCATCCATCTGAAGGTTCATTCGATGACCTGCCTACATGACAGAACCCTGAAGCCTCTTGCTTTATCACAACGCCGGATATTCCCGAGGACGAACTCTAAATAGGCCGCCTTGTCCATCCACTCGAACCGCTCTTAGGCACCGTCGACGAAAGATGCCCTACGCCCCGCTCGCTTCCGGTCGAACATCGACTCTATAATTTAGATGGTCTGGAATAGGAACGGCCGTCCCAGGTCACGAAACCGGCCATGGACCGTGCACCAAAATGCTCGAAACGGATCGGCAACATGCGCTAGCTCGCAGCCCGAGCGGACCTGATCGCGCAACGCCTCGACTCCCTCGCTGAACTTCAACTTCTCGCGGACGACCCATACGCACAGGTTCGGGCGTCAGCGATGCGATCCCATTCCTTATCTATTATGTCCGAAGAAGAGCGCTTCGTCTTTCGGACCCTCTGCTCGGGTGTCCACATCCAAAACTTGAATCGCACTTCAGCGACTTTCCAAACAGGCCCTCGTATGTCACCGAAAATGGATTGAGTGATTTCAGCGGGCTGTGATTCACGGTTTTGCGACAACCTGATGAGATCAAGATGGCTTGGACTCAAGTCCCCTACGGCAGCATCGCCGGGGCGATCCTGAATATGCGAGCGACCTACCTGATGCGGAGTGGGCGCTGATTGCGCTGCTGATGCCGGAGCGGAAACGACTGGAAAGACCCTGACATACGGATTTGCGCCGGGTCATGGACGCGATCTTCTATATCGTCTCCACGGGCTGCCAGTGGCGGCAATTGCCGCGTCACTTTCCCGCCTTCAGACCGTGCCGCGCTATTTCTACCGTTGGATCCGCGAGGGACGATGGGAAGCCATACACCATAAGCTCGTGATCCTGTCGCGTGAGCAGGGCGGGCGAGACGCCACGTCTTCGGTGGGCATTAGCGATAGCCAATCGGCTAAAACTTCTAAGAACGGTGGCCCTCGCGGTTATGACACGAGCAAGAAGATCAAGGGACGCAAGCGGCATATTGCGACCGACACACTGGGTCATGTCGTGGCGACTGTCGTGCATTCCGCCGACGTTCAGGATCGTGACGGCGCGCCGCTGGTAGCGACCAGGCTACACTCATTGTTCCGCTGATTTTGCCACCTGATCGGTGACGAAGATTATGCCAGCGAGAAACTTCCGAAAACGTTAGCACAACTCGGCCAATGGACGATCGGGGTTGTGGAGAGAAGCTTTGCATGGCTCGGACGCCGCCGCCTCACGAAGGATGTCGCGGCAACAATCCCCTCATCTCAAGCGTGTTTGATAATCGCCCATTTCCTCAGAGCTCTGCGGAAAATCAGTCAAACCACTCTCTGCTTCAGTCTCTTAGACCGCGGCGCTGCTTCAAAGCCCGGAATTCACAGCTTCGCAGCCAGAGCTCTTCAAAACATTACCTCGCACACCATGGAGAGATCACGGGAATAGTCAGGCCGGTGAAGCATTGAAGGTTTCTTGTGACAAATGTAGCATTATATGACACAGTCATAGCGTCAATCGCGGTGTCTCGGAAATCGACCTGTTTTCCCACGGCCCCGCGTTCTACAGCGATTTCAGCTGAACGGTCGTCGGGCTCAAGACCTGCCCCGCCCAGATCCTCAAGGGGCATAAAGGAGAAAGCTCCGATCAGAGCACTCCGCCTCCTGCCAAGTTTCATACAGGCTAGACCCAAGTGAACCTTGAACACATTTACAGACGTCGTCCCAAGAGCTGTACTGCCCTGCTGATCGAGCCATTCCGTCACGACAAAATCCGGCTGCGCCTTCATCAAAGCGGACAGGGTACCAGTGTCGAGTACAAACGTCAGTCGAAGGCTGCCAGCGTAGCAGCAGTCCCTTTCAACTCCTCGATTTCCTCTCTCTCGAGAAATCCTGCCTGCTCGAAACGAGCGGCCATGCGCGACCTCCGCCCTGCCCCCAGATGAGAGCCTACCTCTTCCAATGCGCCACTACTCAAGATTTCCCGCACCTCGGCCTCAAGACCATACCCGTGACGGGCGGCTCTCTGCCGGATCGCTTCATGAACGCTGCCGTCTAGATTGCGAATGATAAACTGCGCCATAGGCCCTCCAGATATCACGATATGGACTGCATCTATATCGCATCTGCTCCGAACCTCACACCCACCGTTCCAGTGCCACAATACCAGTTGCAGGAACCAAAGCCATCTTCGATCCGAGTGACTGCGTGAGTGTCACAAGGCCGCCCTTCAACGGCGGCGCGTAAACTGAAGGTTTGCATTTGTATATGGAAAAAGAGAAAATTGGCATTAACATTGCATTTACTCTGCGTCCGCATCGTGCGGCGATGCGTCCATCTCTGCACGATGATAGCTAATGCTGACGCACCGGAGGGCCAACTACATGACAACGATCGCGACGATACCGCGCAGCGCCCCCCCCCGCGAAGCTCTCACAGCTTGTGAGCGCGGCGAGTGGCAGCACTCCGCACTCTATGTCTGGATTGCGGGAAACTTCGAGTTTATGGAACGATCAATCAGCAGAGGCTGTGATCGTCGGGGAGATATTGCCAACGCTATCTACACTGGCGGTCTGAGAGCACGTCACGGCGGAGCAGCTGCTGTGAACACGATTAACTCCACCCCGTGCCATGCCAAAAAGGCGGCTCGATCTGCACTGGAGAAGCGAGAGCATGAGGCTGCGGCAAGTCAGTCTCATCGAGAAGCAACAATTACCGAACTTGCGAAGGAAAAAGCTGATCTTGACGCCGCCTCAGTCGCCCGCGCTGAAGCAGAACGCAAGCTCGAAATCTGCCAGATCGCTGGACGCGACAAGCGACAGTGGGGCCGCGAGCGGGGTGAGCGGTCAGATCAAATGAAACCGCATACTATAACGAAAGGCATCCGCATAAGGTACAGACTGGACGTACGTTCGATGATGCGTATCATGATGTGCCGATGCCATCTGGCTTGGGGTGCCCCCCAAACCCGATGAACAATAGTAACACTGTCAGAATGGCGGCATAACAACTAGGTATAGCTTATTCAAACCCGAAAAATGTCCGGACGGACGGGTCCACCTCTGAAGGATTTTGAATTTCTGGGAACTCTTTCATGTAGCGCGATTTTTCCAGTAAAAAGCCCCATCTGTTTTAAAGTCTCTCCTGTGATATCCTCTCGGGAGTCCACACCGGGCAGCATGATTGCGCCACCTAACCTATCCGGGAAGCCGACTTCTCTATGCCAATTGCTCTTTCCACATTGTTCAGTTCTGCCAAGCACCTGCCCACGCTGCTTCCCCTGATGACGTTGATAGGGGTGGCGGGATGCAGCGCTCTTCCTGAGAGCGCACCGACAGAAAGTCGCATCCTCGCATCCGCAAAAAATCCAGACAAGAACCCCCTTGGCTATCAGATCATCCCGATCACCCCCCAGACAACAGAAATCCTGTCGTCTGAAATACCACCCTTGATCTCCAGCCTTGATGGAAGCGGAGCAACATATTTTCATAACGATCGGATTGGTCCAGGAGACGTTCTCACGATCACCATTTTCGAATTAGGAAGTGGGCTCTTTTCTCCGGGTGGTGGTGCGACTGCAGAAGCTGACGGCGCAAGTGGCGGGGCCGTTTCTGGCGGAATTACCGCTGGCGTGACCCATCAAAGTCTTCCACCCACACAAGTAGAAGCTGATGGCACCATCGCCATTCCTTTTGTTGGGCGCCTTAGTGTTTCCGGTGTTACACCCCAATTCGTGTCAGAACAGATCCGAAGAAAACTCGAAGGAAAATCCCAAAATCCACAAGTCATGGTAAGAATTTCTAACGATATTGCGAATACAGTGATTGTCTCTGGAGAAGTACATCGTCCAGGCCGCATAGTTCTAAGCACTGCAGAAGAGCGGCTCTCTGATCTGGTTGCTATTGCAGGAGGAGCTCTTTACCCCCCAGAAGACACACATGTGTCTCTTGTAAGAGGCGAACGAACAGGCAGCACCGATCTTGGTACGCTGGAGTCACATCCCCAAGAAGATATTCGGGCTCATCCTGGTGATAGAATCCATATCATTTATCAGCCTCGCACCTATACGGTCTTTGGTGCCACAGGAACCACCGTAACGGAAATTCCATTTAAATCCCCCAACCTATCCCTTGCTGAAGCGGTAGCCCGTGCCGGTGGGCCGAACGATAATCGTGCCGATCCGAATGCTATTTTTCTGTTTCGGTTTGAAGATTCCGTTGCTTCTAAACGGCTACACCTGACCACAGCGCCTACAATGCTCGGAACGCCCGTTGTTTATAAAATGGATCTTATGGATCCAACCAACTACCTACTTTCCCAAAGAATTCCTATGAAAAATAAGGATGTAATTCTAATTGCAAATGCTAAAACTGGAAGATTTTATAAATTTAATCAGCTGATTAGCACCCTAATTAGTCCAGCAATTACAGCCGCGTGGATCGCAAAATAAATAAATTTATTATTCCAGCTATAAAGAGGTAAAATCAGAACTAATAATTGTTTATCACTGGCGACTTCAAATTCCTGCCGTGATAATTGATAATAGTTTTTGTTTTACCCACCTCTTTGTTAGATTGTAGTCTTCCACTCGCTGTATGATTACGCACTTGCATTAATTTTCTTCAGAGACCATTCGGAAAATCGCCGAAGTATTATTCAGGATTTGGGTGTGACGCTTGGTTGAGAAGCCGCCACGCGCAGTCGGCTGGGCGCCTCAGTTAAGCTAACCCCTATTTTATCTCGACAGCGCCGTACTGAGCGCGGACCACTGAGCTGCCGATTATGTCCGCCAATCGGCCGCGGCCCAACAGGGCCTGAAGCAAGGCGTCGAGCGTGCTCTGCTCGACCGCCGGGTCGGTAACGGCGGAACAAGCTGTTACTGTTTCTATAACCGGGAGAAAGGTAACGCTATTCTGCGCCTGTACGCGCCATTTACATCATGCCACCGAAAAACCCTGATTATCGTCGGTGAGACGGCAGCCACGTCTCGTCTCAACCGATAGCATCGGGCCGATCAGCGCCCCTAGCTCCGATCGTCTCGTCCAACTCCGCCTACAGAATGGTAGCTTTAAGTCAATTTCGTAGAGCCTTATTCCGCTCTGTCGACGAACGCTAAGACCGTCTAATCAGTGTCCCTCACACTCAACCACACAGGATTTGATGTGGCATCGCTGCGATAGGACCGTGATCGCATGAAGAAGCAGTTGTTATTGTATATCCATGCTGGAAGCGGTGTAGGGTGATCTTGACGTACTTTCGACGCCCGCTGGCTGTGCAGAAAAATTTGTGCCGTTTCCATGCATTTTAGCGTAGGTGTGGAACATTATGACAGTCCCTTGATGTATAGCTTGAATGCCGTACACCTTATTATCAGTTATAGAAACGGAATTGCCAGTCAAACGACCGCCATCCGCTATGACGCCACTTTGACCATTATCATGAATATTACATAAATCTAAGTCAGCGTAGCCACCATTCGTCACATTAATACCAATATTATAACCGGACACGTCGCAGCCGATGAGTTCTGCCGAAGAATTTCCAGTAATCCATACACCTTGTCCAGATGAAAAAATCAAAGATTTACTTATTATAATATTATGCGCCCAAATATGTCCACCAGTTAACCCGGTTATAGATGATATAAGCGATCCGGATCCGATAGATCCGTCAATATAAAGAGAACCACCACGCTCAGCATCATAGTTAGATCCTAACTGAATATTTTTATTTGTATAGTCGCTGGCATCGGTTGCCATGCAGGGCGTACATACAATTACGCCGCCACCGCGGGCCATGGCATTTACATCGCCCGCTAAAGCCATTGAGACCCCCCCCTGCGACGCATCGATACCTCCGTTGTTATCAGCGGTCATGGAGTAATAGAAATTACGAATAACAACGTGGTTGCCAACAGTAATGTTGGACCCAGCACCAAAAGCTATAATTCCACTACCATAACTCTGCGCATTCCAAGTATGCCGTCCAAGATGGTCAGTGGAAAGCAACGCTCCGGTGCCATCGGCTGGCGACTGGATGGTTATCCCGTCTATTAAACCGATCTTTCCGCCGCCATAGGCTGAAAAACCATTGAAGTTGGTGCCTTTGGTTTTAATGAAATTCAAGATAACTTTACCAGGATTTGTGGTATTACCGATTACACGTACATACTGAGTTTTTGTAACGTTAGTAAAAAATTGGTTATTAAGGTTATAGACGCCATCTGCGATGCGAATAGTAAGCCGTGCCCCGTTAAGAAAATTAGCGTTTATGGCGGCATGCCAAGCATCAAGCGCATTCCGATAGTCGCAGCGGTATGCACATACGGTCCAAGTTGTATCCTTACTAATGAAGGTGACGTGGGAGAGGTAATTTCCGCCGACCCAAATCGTACTCGGAGTAGCTGCCTCGACTGACTGATGCCTTTCGGTAAGCATGTGAGTTTCAGACTCTTGGGCACGACTTGCAGAGTCTGGCGCTCCGCCGTCAGTGTCAGGTTTCGTTTTCATTATCGGAACCATACGGTCATTCGTTCCGACAAGCTGGACTACATCGTTTCTGACTCTCGTTGTCTCACCCATATTCAAATTTGGGATAGGCTGCGCAAAGGCGTGAAAGGGCAACATGAATAGCGCAGCAGTCAAAAGAACCATTTTCATTCAATTTTGTTTCCGCAGCTATTGACATGATCAACCCTCTTATAGGGTAAATTCCTTCTTCCTGAACAGACTTCTGAGCTCGTTAATCTATGCGTTATTTTGCTTCCGCTAGGGCCTGTTAGGCCTTGAGTGACGGAAAGGACTGCATAGCTGCTTGTGATGAGCATGATGCCGTCTGCAATTTCTGTTGATACTTGGCGGATTTGGGAGCCTTTGATCGAGACGGTGCGACCCAAAGGCAAAACACCACCACGCAACCTGTGCCTGACAGTATCGGCGATCTTCCGGCGTCACCAGAACGGCGCAAAGGGAGGCTCCGAAAAAACCGGAGCAATTGCCAGGCACCTGACCGTTTGTACGGAGGCTTTGGCAGCAAGATCTGCGTTGCGGCCGAGGGGCGCGGAAAAGCCCTGTTATTTTCCTTGCCCCCTGGGCAGGCAGCACGAAGTACCGTCTGCCTTAGCTCTCCTAGGCGCATTGCCGGCTGCGTCGCGCCATGTAGTCTGTGACCGGGGATATGCCTCAAACCGGTTTCGTGAAGATTTGTGGAGCAGAGGCTCGCGGCCAGTCATTCCGACCAAACGAAATGCACCGTCCCTTTCGTGCCCCAAATGGGTCTAATGAATCAGTAATCTGCATCGCAGCCGCCGCAAATCACATCAAGACCTAACAGGGTCTAATCAGGGATGTATGTGAAGTCGGGACACCGGACTTGATTGTGTCGGTTGATCACCAGCTTCCTCAGATAATCAGAGGATTCTCTGTGCTCTAGATGTGACAGCGCTTTGCATTGCTTCCGGTGGATCGCTGCTCGCCGACTATCGTCGCGAAAAGCCGACGAACACGCTCGTGATCAGTGTCATAATTGATCCCCCATAGAGGCAGGCTGTGAAAAACTCCATTTCGCCAGAACCCGTTCGATTTTGGCATGAAGCTTCTTAATGTTGTCCGGGATGCCTATAATTCCTGCCACCTACCATCCCCTGAAACGCCGAATGCCGTCAATATGCAATTGTTGTCTGACGCATGCCGTTGCTAGACAACATTCCCAGAAGCGACAAATGTCCAGAGGCCTTTTTCCGAGCAGCTTAGAATCCGAGCTCCTCCGCATACCTGTTGTGCATGTCCGCCTTGATCGGGCTCAACCGCGATGCAGTCACATTTGAAGAGAGCACCTCGTCAAAAATGGAGAGCTACATCCATATTTTCGAAACCAAGGAGCTTCGATTCATTTCGGTTACGGAGCCGCGAATTCAGGCCGCATGTCTCACGAGAGCCTCATACTCTGACGGTACTCCGCAGAAAATAATGTCTTCTGGAGGAATTAACGCGTAGTGAATCCGACGTTGGGTCTGGATTAGATGATTGTAAAGCGGTGCAACATACAACTCATTTGCAGAACGAATCGAACGTTCTTTGTCGAGCGCATACAAAAAATCTTTCGATCGAGCAAAATGATAAAGCCCATCACTACATAACGTAGAGATCGGTTGTTTTTCTGTTGTACGTTCGACTAAAGGCTCTTCTTCCGCATGTTTTGGTCCGACGTATGACCAATTTTCTCCTTGCCCTACGAACACTTCCAAATAACCATCGGACGAAGCGAACCAAGGCGCAGTAGGAAAACAAAAATCTTTGCGAAATGTGTCAATATTAAAAATAGTAAGAGGCCCGTTTTCCGCCACGCCAGCCATTCTAATTCCGAACTCGACAGTTTCAGCTTGTCCCGTCGTCTCATGATCTAAAATAACAGTTCGTACGTCTCGAATTCCAAGCCTTTCAGTTTCTGCACGGATGAAAGCCTTGGTATCCGCGACCTCTCTGGCTATGAACACGAACGGTATCGTTTCAAAGTATGCTGAGAAGCTTTCGACAGATCGAGTAAATACGGTTTTTCCTGATATAGGCAACATATATTTAGGCTTATTATAGCCTGCTTTTGTAAATCGGCTAGACAGACCTGCCATGGGAATGATAATCATTTTTTCTCACCCTTTCATTTGCGTAAAAAGACGTAGCGCATTAGCAATAAATGCTTTCTGCCGGTCCGGCCTGTCGGCATGTAGGGGTAACATTGAGATAAATAACGATATCATAATCGCACGAATATCAGTACCGGAGGCCGAAGCGCCTGCGATCGTTACATCTGCAAACGAATCTTGAAGCCACTGGCGTTGCGGTGATACATCAAAGTTGAGTTCGAAATCATAGGCGTTGCGCTGCGTAAGATCGTAACGACCAGCAAGAATAAAATCGTATAGCCCGTCTACGGAGTGTGAGTACTTTGCAAGATCGTAACGAAAATCTCCGTATATCTCGCGCTCTCCGCTGAAAACATATCCACGCGGATCAATCACTGATATACGATCATTTCGGGAGTTATAGAGAATGTTACTAAAACAGAAGTCGCCGTGGATCAGCGTGCATGGCTCTTCATGAGAAATGGGAATTAATCTCTCTAGCTCGTAGGCTATGCTAAGAAGGGAGGGGGTGGGTCGATTCTTGTAAGTCAGTTCGCGTTCTATATCGAAACCACTTTCCCTTGCGAATTGTTCCAACCGCCCGAACGATTTCTTTCCCATGAGCTCCCGAGAATATTTTTCTCGTGGAGCTTCACCTACCGTTTTCGTACAAATCTCGAGAAATTCAATGCTAGAAGCAAGAATTTTTTTCCATGTTGCGCGCCCGATCTGTCCAAAGACGTAAATTTCCGCAAGATTAGGTGCGTATTGATACTCTGTTGTATAGCTTGCACTTGGACCATCTACGTGTTTCTCCAGTAACCGTGCTGTGTAGGGCTGGACTGATGGTGGTACGTTTTCAAACCATTCTGCTTCTGCGCTCATTTTGAAAGTATCGGCTGATCGCTTGCAGACGGTATTGTGTGTGATCTGAAGATTATTGAACACGCGCGCAGTTGTGACCACTCGACGGGAGCGGAAATAGGTCTGAAGATGACCGAAATCATACCACTCATCTACCCAAGACAAAGTCAAAGGTAGATGTCGGTTATAGAGATTAAGTCCTTTGATGAAATCGCCGCGCGCTTGGCTGACCATACGAACGATTTCTGCGCCACTTGAAAAAGCGAAATATCCGCAAGCAACTGGCCGATCAAGATCCATCTCATTGGCTGCCTCGATCGTCTCCAGAGAAACGATTTCATCATTCTTATGATTTATTGCGGCCCACGAATAGTCATCGCCTTCGATATGCCCAGCAACGACATCAAATCCAGACGGGATCGTTCCAATCTGAGTATCACCGTATAATAAACGGACACCACCTGCATAAGCATTGACGACGTTGATAGCGTAGACCAAAGATTCTCCTAGGCTAAGCCCGTCTGGCACTGACAAGAGGCTTACCCCCTTATTGGCGAGGCAACGGCGATCATGCGCAGGCACCTCGAAACTTTCCGGAACGGTAAGATAGAGAGGTTCCGCATCCTGTATACTGTCCCGGAGGGCCTGGACCTGTATATCGTAAAGACGACCGACTCCCAAGGGAAGGAAGGCGGGGGGAAGAAGTCCAAATTCGGCTATGATTTCCGAATTACTAAAGGCGCCTGACAGAATCAGACTAATACTCGTGAAGCCGCTCATTTGCCCGATTCTATTAACGCTTCAATTTCATGAAAGGATAGAGAGATAAACTCTGCTGGACGAATGGCTCGATCGTCGATGTAAAACCCGGCGGTACCGCACCATGGCTTTCCAACATAAATTTCGTCATACGGCACATCGTGCTTGTTAAGCCATTCAATCACAACAGGCAGAGTGTGCGCGTTAATCTTTCCCATAGCACCCTGATAGGTACGCATGTTACGCGCGGTCTGAATGAGGATCTCGAAGCCTTGCGCCTTATATTCTCGAAGCTTCGCGATCAACGGCAGATTAGGCTCCTGGTCGCCATAGGAGAGCGATTGATCGTTAATCGTCAAAGTGTCATCGAGATCGACAACTAGGCGTTTCATAAGCAATTATTCTCCTATCGCCTTCGCGATTCTACCGAACCTATCGCCCTTGCCAACCTAAGAAATGCGAGAGCTTTCCTTTTTTACGAACAGACCTCGTGCGGTCTTTGGATGATTTTTCATTGGATCGCAAGCCGATTTCCATCACCGGGATGGATATAAATGAAATACCCTCTTTCGACAGCGTCACCTCGACATTGTCGGCTGTTTCGGTCTTGATTGAGAAATCGACCTGAAGAAAACCAGCTGCCATTTTTCTGGCAATGTGCTGCTCTTTCTCGGCAAGCAAAAGCTCGCCGTTATTCGCTGTTACACGACATAGCAGTCTACCTTTCCCGACAAGACGTGAGAACTGAATGCGCGCCACGTAATGACCGTTGGGGAGGCTGATATAAGGTCCGAAGAAAACAAGTCCGTCCTCGTCTCGCGCAATAATTTCGCCGTTTTCTCTAACACCCTCTCGCATGTGTAGCTGGGCTGCTCCATACCGTAACGGAAAACTTCCGTCCGAGCTTGCTGCGATAGCCGGCACTGATTCTTGTGAAATATCCGAGGTGAGTGATTGTTCCGGCGAAAGCGGAACGTTCATGTCCATAGAAGTAAGTAAGGAGAGGTCTGCCTGCCCTTCGATCTCTGCGATGCGCTGGATGACGGAGAGGTGCGTTTCATCCCTGGATAAGCAAAGTTCGCGCCAGGTTTCATGAGTAATACATTGAATTCTCTTATTTTTATCAAAAAACTCGTGATTGTACTTATTAAATGCAGCTTTTGATCGAAAAATATCGCTAGGTATAAAATTATCTATCAGAATATCTAAGCTCAGTTCACGCGAGCGGAGGTCATTGTGGCGTTCCAGTTTGAGCTGTGGGAAGTGTGGCTTGAACATGTTATACATAAGGTACTGTTCGACAGCTCGCTTCGTCAGGAATTGCCGTTCCGGCCCGTTCGTTCCCGCTAGATACGTGTGATTGTTATAATACATCGCATCCGACAGAGTGATAGGCATTACATTCCAGATCTTGATAACATCTCGTGTTAAGCCCAGATGAAACCAGTCGCTGAAATGTAACGGTAGGCGTTCCAAAGAGTACGGATTAAGCGTATAGAGCCACGAGATCATGACTCTCTCCTCGAAGACGGACGCCTTGCCGCGTGGCAACGTACAGCCCGCTGCGTATTCATACAGGAATATCGGCTCGAGAAAAATTAGATCTGATCGTATTCGAAGAACGTATTCGCTTTTAACGAGTGCCAGCCCAGCCTTAGCAGCGGCGATCTGGAAATTAATATTATTAGACGCCGGACTGTCTCGTTTAATTGGCGGCAATGGCAGAGCGGGTTCACCGAGCGTGATTGCATCGCATACCTTCTCTAAAATCGAGAATGCATTCCATAAGTACCCATCGTGCCGATGCTTTGGTACGAGGCTAATGTCTTGTAGAATGCCGTCGACCAAGCTACCGGCTATAATATCAGTCACGGAAATAGCAAGAATTATTTCCGAATTAGGGAACATATTCCGCCATTGGAGACATATATTTGCAGTCTCTATTATGTTGCTCTGGTGAACTGGACCTTGCACTACAATCCCAAGTTTGCCAGGCTGGAACCATTCCGTATTTTTCACTTTAACGTCACCCTGCATTAGTCGATATAGGTCTCTGCGAATCGCTTCGGAAATGGCGGAGACAATCTGCGCTAATTACGCGGCCATGAAGGTGTGGTCCATAGCTATGTGGAAACTGTTCCCCGGCTTCGGCTTGCGTTATGCTGCCGATCAGCACCGCGAGTTTTGACTGTTTGACCAATTCGAAAATAACATATCTCACAGCATCGAGTAGGCACCTCGGTCCCATCCCATCAATTACCTCAGTCTGGTTATTGTTGTAACTGTTGCCATGGTCTAAATCCCGCTTTTTCGACGCGCTCAATATGTCGAATGGTAACCTATCGAGTCACGATCCTATTTGCTTACAAGCCCTGTGCCCCCTTAGAGTCTGCTTGGCGGTTCAAGGACGGGCATTTCTAAGAGCGAGATTGGCGCCCATTGCGATGAGGGTCATGGCCTGTGAAACGTCGATACGGCGTTCATAATCACGCACGAAGCGTCGCCAACGGGTCATCCATCTGAAGGTTCATTCGATGACCTGCCTACATGACAGAACCCTGAAGCCTCTTGCTTTATCACAACGCCGGATATTCCCGAGGACGAACTCTAAATAGGCCGCCTTGTCCATCCACTCGAACCGCTCTTAGGCACCGTCGACGAAAGATGCCCTACGCCCCGCTCGCTTCCGGTCGAACATCGACTCTATAATTTAGATGGTCTGGAATAGGAACGGCCGTCCCAGGTCACGAAACCGGCCATGGACCGTGCACCAAAATGCTCGAAACGGATCGGCAACATGCGCTAGCTCGCAGCCCGAGCGGACCTGATCGCGCAACGCCTCGACTCCCTCGCTGAACTTCAACCTCTCGCGGACGACCCATGCGCACAGGTTCGGACGATCTGAGGTAAACTCGTTTGTCTAGATAGCTTCTGTGACCAATTAAGCTGTAATCGGCTGTTGTTTTGCTGCCTGTTTAACGGTGTTTCCGTTGACCTTTCGATCTGGGGTCGACCCCAGCCACAAAGATGTCGGCGGGCCATGATACGCCTCATCAGGAGTGCGTCCAACCAAAGCTGAATGTGGACGCCACCCGCGCCCGTTCACGCCGATCCGAATCAGACGAGCTTGCATAACCTCAATGAACCGGGCTGTTATAAAGTCCTGCTCTCTGAACCCTATTGAAAATTTCAGGCACGCCGTAGCGGACCAGAGCCTCCCGTAGAGCCTGAATGCAAAACTCTGCGTCCATCGTATTCAACAGACGCCGCGACAGAACCTTGCGCGTCGTCCAGTCCATGATCACTACGAGGTAGAGAAAGCCCTTCCGCAATGGAATGTAGGCGATGTCCAAACACCCAACTTGGTTAGAACGGTCGATCCCCCCCCCCCCCCCCCCCCCCCGCAGAAGATAGGGATATTTCCGATGTGACGAGTGCGGCACCGTCGTGCGTGGTTTCTGGTAGATCGCAGCCTCATCTCCGCCATGAGCTGGCGAATACCCTCGATCGCCTACCGTTTCCACTGCGCAATCATCGTCTAATACGCACCCCGCTTCGACAAAAGCTCCGCCAGCATCTGCTCGTCCCGAATCACATCCAGAGCAATGCCTGAACTAAACTCACCCGAATATCGTCCACACGTAACCTCCGTCCATAAAATCTGCTCTTAATCAGGTCGGTCTATAGCTTAATGCCGTATGTAAAAAATAAGCCGCCCTTAATTCTCCAGACGGCCAATTTTTTAACTAGCATATCAAGCGGCAATATATCTTTTGACCCTTAATACTTAAATTACTCTATATTTACGAATATCTCGATCATTATAACTATATTTTTTATTATCATTTCCGCATACATCGCGAATAGATTATATATAAACCATTTACATATAGAGAAATCCAAATAAATATAGAAGCCTTTCTCAAAGTCCTTGCAATATCGTCACCGGTCCTAATTATGGATACCGGAAGGCAATTATCTTCTTTCTGAACCTGTATGTAAATATTATCGATATTTCGCATGAGTAAAATCCGTTTTCCAGATTAGATAAATCGTTTTCCACTAAGAAATCTTGGAATTCTAATGAAAAAATAATATTTCTTTTATCTTGTGTTTTTTGGTTGTTTATTGCGAGAATTCCGATTGCACATTTTTTATCCACCCAAATTTCTGGATGATGCAGCTTTAGGTGAAGCCTATATGAGAGCGTATTTCCTTCAATCAAGAAAATCGGGCCCGCGACATCCATTGTGTACGAAGTATATTTATGAAATGAGCTAAGTGACGACTGAAAGTCTGGAATGTTATCTCTGCCAATAATCGCAGAATTCCGCATCCGCGCAGAGCATGTACTAACCCATGATTCACATGCGGCAAAAGAATATTCGAATAAGGAGCAACGCTGCGCAATCTCGAGTGCAAAATAACATCTATCTTATCGTTCTGACCGTATAGCAATGCCGACCTAGACCATACGCCACTATTTTTAGGTATTTCCAACAACCCCTCTCGCCATATTTCTTGGTTAATTTCTTTAGTCACACTAATTCTTTTAAAATCTTCCATCCCTGCAAAAAATCAGTTTTTATATTTATTTGAGGAGATAATGCAAAAACTTTTGCTTTAGGAATTTTCTCCGAAATACAACGCTGCCCCCCCCCCCCCATGCTGCTGCCAATGCATGAGACATTCTCGTAGACTTTGGATAGATCCGTTATATATCCTAAGAGCGCACGATGGCCCCTACCTCCATCGACGTATTCCCCAGGAAAGAAGAACCAGGAATTATTTAGATCCCGCACGAAAAGGATATCTACTTTAGTCTCCTTACGGAGGCCTATAAAATCAAACGTTCCCGTTTCCAACCTGAAATTATCAAAACTCGAAAAAACTATAAGCAAATGATTGCTATTATTTGACACAAATAATGTACTTCTTTCTATTACATGGTTTTCGCAATCATAAGCTGTAAGATATTTTGCCATACACGCCTCGCATACGAACTACATCGAATTTTCTATAATTATCTAATGTAGACGAGGATTCGGCGATATGATATAATCCTGTATAGCTTTTATACTGTCAAATTCTTGTGAGCGTAAGATTGAAATCCTATGCCACCGTTACTATTTTTATTGCACCTCATAAAAAATTTCACTTGCTCGTCGCCAATCGATGCGCCCGAAACCCCAGAGGCGGCCCCGAGTTTTCGGACGATTGATTAGGTCGTGTTGAGGAAAGGGGTATCCAGTGGAGCTGCATTCTGATTCAAGTCTGCTTTTTTGGGGCCGCCATGGATCGCGGAGACCTATCGGACGCAGAGTGGAACGTGATCGGGTCGCTATTGCCGCTTGAGCGTAGCCGGTAGACGCGGCCCGCGGACGACAATCGGCGTTTCCTGAACGGCATGCTCTATGTATTGCGTATTCGGCTGCCCTTGGCACGACATGCACGAGCGCCATGGCAAGCGGAATCCCGTCTATGTCCGCGTCCGCCACTGGGCCGAGCAGGGCGTGTGGGACGCAATGCTGCAGACGCTGGTCGATCTGGGCCTCACCGATGACTGGCAGCATACGCGGTGATGTCACGTTGAATGACGTGAGGTAAGCGAAGCTCATCAAGGCATAATCATGCAATTATGAGCGATTAATGCCGCTCAAAGTGCCAGTCCCGAGCCCCCCCCCCCCGAATTCTCCGAGCGGTATCCTGTTCCTCAGCGCCTGAGGAATTGGCGTAGATGGCGGTGGTGGTAAGCTGGGCGTGACCGAGCCATTTCTGGACGAGATTAAAGGAATGGTATTGGACGCAGTCGCGACCCCTTGTGCGACGAGTCCACGTCGCACAATACGGCTTCGTTCATAACACCATGGACAGATCGATCTCATCCCTGTGCCGGTCGATGAAGTTGTACCATTTTACAACAGTCTGCCACGTTGTCGGATCAGCGCGCTCCATGATCTCTCTCCCCACACTCCATCCCATATCCTGCATCGCGCCCTTGCCGGTTCCGGCACACCCGACCATTATAGAAAGATTCCGAGACCGCGTCGCCTCCCGTGACGAGGATCGCTCGCACTCGCAGCCGTCCTTGCATAGTACAACCAGATCGGAACAGCCCTCGACCTGAGCCATCACAGCACTGAACTACACCTTAATCCACCGTATGGCGATGCACGAACCGCGCCAGAGCGATCCTCCGTGCCTTGCTCATCTTACGCGAAATGGCGACTACCACCTTTCGCGCCAGCCCGGCGTCCTTGTACGCCCCGCCAACCTCAACCTCGTTCCATAACAAGATATGATAATGAAGCCACTTCGGTGCCCCGGCGGGCATCAATATCTTAGAATGAACGACATCCTCTTTCCTGCTGAAATCATGGGCACAATTCAGACATTCGTTCTGCAGAAAAGGACCAAGGCATTCATGATACAAAGGACCATGCACCTAGGTGAATTGGTCGAAGCGCTGGGAGCGGATGCACTCCCCGTCAAAGCCTTGGCCGGAATTCTGCTCTTAGCTCTGGAACAGGCAGAGGACAAACCCGAAGAGATCGTGGGTAAAGTAAGCGCGGTCAGGCCTTCTTTCAGACTAGGACAAAGTGCTGGAACGTCAAATGCAGCTTCGTTTGGCTCGAACGATGCTGCCGTTTCACATTGAATTCCGCCGCGGCACTCTTGTCATCCGAGGGATCGCTCAGAAACGCCCACGTCTGCAAACATCTTACAAAAAATCAATTAAATCGCTTTTTGCGCCAGACACTGCCATCCAAGGTCAGCGACTGAGGTCGGGCGGCGGGCGTGAAACGTCCAGCCTCCGCCGCTCGGCATCTGCCGTACAGCGACACGAAGCACAGAAGAGATGCAAAAAACAATACTAACCGATCAACCTCAATTGTAGATCAGATTCAATACCTTATATATCCGCAAAGGGCGTCAATTTCAGTGACGCCCTGTTACGATCAGAACGAGGCGGTATCGGGGTCGGGTCCCGTGCGGCCATCTTCGCGATCGAGCGTGGCAATGCGCTTCATGTCGTCCTCGTCGAGGGTGAAATCGAACACATCGAGATTCTCATCGAGGCGCTCGGGTTTTGCAGATTTCGGGATGACGATATTGCCTTGGTCGAGATGCCACCGAATGGTCACCTGACCCGGCGTCTTACCATGTTTTTTCGCGATACTCGTGATGATCTCTCCATCCAGCCCTGTGCCCCGGCCCAGCGGGCTCCAGGCTTCGGTACGGATATCGAGCGACTCGTTGAACGCACGAAGCGCCTTCTGCTGAAAAGCAGGGTGCAGTTCGATCTGGTTGATTACAGGCTTGACCCCAGTTGCTTCAATGAGCTGGGTCAGGTGCTCGGGCTGAAAATTGCAGACGCCGATCGACCGGACGCGCCCTTCATTCTTGAGCTTTATAAGCGCCTTCCAGCTTTCGACCGCAAGGCCGGTCTTGGGCATGGGCCAATGGATGAGATAGAGGTCGATGACGTCCCGACGCAGTTTACGGGCGCTCTCATCGAAGGCGCGTAGCGCGTTGTCATAGCCGAGATCGCTGGCCCAGAGTTTGGTGACGGCGTAAAGCTCGGGATAATCCTGCAACGCATCGCCAACGCCGCTCTCGTTGCCGTAGAAAGACGCCGTATCGACCATGCGATAGCCCACCTTGGCAGCGTAGCGCACGATTTCAGCCGTTTCGTCTGCCGGGGTTTTATAAACGCCGAGCCCGAATTGCGGGATGCGCGTACCGTCATTGAGACTGATATGATGCTGCCCCTCACCGGCGCGTGGCGTGGCGGATGAAAGCCCGGGGGTGAACTGTTCGGAGGTAAACGCATTGGGGGACATGACACTCTCCTTTTTTCGCGTCTGGCGTGGTTTATGCCACCGATCTAGCGGCCCGATACGCAGCGGGTTTCAAAACGAGACCGAAAACCCGTCATCAAACCTTGAGCAGACGCTCCCGAAAAACCCGATCGTCTTTGATAAAAACTCTTCGTGCTGCTGGTTCTTGACCGGAAGACTCTGTGTTAGAAACGACCTGTCATGATCGCTGCACCCGAAACCCTGTCTCACGCCCCGTCCGACGCCACGGATGCGCCCCTCATTCTGGCGCTGCCGAAAGGGCGCATTCTCAAGGCGCTCGGCCCCGTGCTCGAGCGCACCGGGCTGTTCGAGGATGGCAGCGCGATCGGCGAAGGTACGCGCAGCCTGCGCTTTCCAACGCTCGACCCCAATGTCGATGTGGTGCGCGTGCGCTCTTTCGATGTCGCGACTTTCGTGGCCCATGGGGGCGCGCAGATAGGCGTATGCGGCGCCGATGTGCTGATGGAGTTCGATTACCCCGATATCTATGCCCCGCTTGATCTGGGCATCGGTGGCTGCCGCATCTCACTCGCCCGGCCTGTCGGGACGGGCACGCATGATACGACAGCCGCCAGCTCGCATATTCGCGTCGCCACAAAATATCCGACCATCACGCGTCGCCATTTTGCCGCCAAGGGCGTGAATGCCGAAATCGTGCATCTGCACGGCGCGATGGAGCTGGCGCCTACGCTCGATATGGCGAGCGTCATCGTCGATCTGGTCGATACCGGCTCAACGCTCAAGGCCAACGGCCTGCGCGAGACCGATGTCATCGCCCATGTCACCAGCCGCCTCATCGTCAATCGCGTTGCCCTGAAGACCCGTCCCGACGCCATTCGTGCCCTGATCGAGCGCTTTCGCAACGCCTTGCAGGAGAATGCCGCATGAAATGGCTCCAGAGCAGCGACACGGATTTCGAAGCCCGACTGGGCAGTCTTCTGGCCGATCGCAGCGCCGTCGAAACCAGCGTCAGCACCCCCGTTCGCGATATCATCGCCGCCATACGCGCCCATGGCGATACGGCGCTTTGCGACTACACCGCGCGCTTCGACCGGCTGACCCTGACACCTGAGACCATTCGCATCTCCGAAGCCGAAATCGCGCGTGAAGCGGACAAGGTCGACTCAGAGCTGATGGACGCCCTGACCCTGGCCGCCACGCGTATCGAGGCGTTTCACCGGGCACAGATGCCGTCCGATCTTTCCTATACCGACGATGCCGGTCTGACACTCGGCATGCGCTGGACATCGCTCGATGCGGTCGGCCTCTACGTGCCCGGCGGCAAGGCCGCCTATCCGTCATCCGTGCTGATGAATGCCCTGCCCGCACGCGTGGCCGGAGTCGAGCGCATCGCCATGTGCGTGCCCTGCCCCGATGGCGTACTCAACCCGCTGGTTCTGGCCGCGGCCCGTGTCTGCGGCGTGAGCGAGATCTATCGCGTCGGTGGTGCTCAGGCCGTGGCCGCCCTCGCTTATGGCACGGCAAGCATTCCGCCGGTCGATCGTATCGTCGGGCCAGGCAATGCCTATGTGGCCGAAGCCAAGCGTCAGGTCTTTGGCCATGTTGGCATCGATTCGATTGCAGGCCCGTCCGAAGTCGTGATCGTGGCCGATAATCGAAACGAACCGCGTTTCGTCGCACTCGACCTGCTGGCTCAGGCCGAGCATGACGAACTCGCCCAGGCCGTGCTGATCACCGATGATTCCGATTTTGCAAAAGCCGTGGTCGCAGCACTCGAAAACGAGCTTTTGACCCTGCCGCGCGCTGCCATCGCTGGCAAATCATGGGCCGATCACGGGGCTGTCGTCATCGTGCGCGATTGGGCAGAGGCCGCACAGATCGCCAATCGCTTTGCCTCCGAACATCTGGAAGTGATGCTCGACGACGCGCAAGGCTTTGCCACGCAGATCCGTCACGCAGGCGCGATGTTCCTGGGGCGCAACTGTCCCGAGGCCGTGGGTGATTATGTGGGCGGGCCGAACCATGTTCTGCCCACCAGCCGCACGGCACGTTTTGCTTCCGGCCTGTCTGTTTTCGACTTCCTCAAGCGCACGACCTCCATCGCTGCCGATGCCAATGGCCTGCGCGCCGTGGGTCCTGCCGGTGTCGCGCTTGCCCGTGCGGAAGGACTGGGCGCCCACGCGCTCAGTCTTTCCGCACGACTCGACGCGCTGGGATGGAATCAGGGCTGATGCGACCCTTTTCGCCCCGATAGAGTACCAAGAAACTTGACGTAACGGCTCGCAGCCAGCACATACGCGGCAGAATTTTCCTGCCCGGGGCTGGCACGGCCCCTTTTTCTGGCCTGTTCCAGCTTCAATCTCGACAAGGACCCCAATGTCAAAAGAAGACATGATCGAATTCAGCGGCACCGTTACCGAGCTGCTTCCCAATGCCATGTTCCGCGTGACCCTCGACAACGAACACACCATTCTCGCCCATACCAGCGGCAAGATGCGCAAGAACCGTATTCGCGTTCTGGCCGGTGACCGCGTCAATGTCGAAATGACGCCGTACGACCTGTCGAAGGGCCGCATTACCTTCCGCTTCAAGTAAGAGCATTTTCGTGACGGACGGCATACGGCCGGAACTGATCCTCGCTTCGGCATCGCCCCGGCGGGTCGATCTTCTGCGCCAGATCGGTCTCGTTCCCGACTGCATCGACGCTGCCGATCTCGATGAATCGCCACGCCAGAACGAGACACCGCGTCTCTGCGTTGCGCGTCTGGCCCGATCGAAGGCCGAGACGGTGGCGGCACGCACCGCCAACCCGGCTCTCATTCTTGCAGCCGATACGCTGGTTGCTGTCGGTCGGCGCATTCTGCCGAAGGCCGAAGACCGTGCGACCGCTGAACGCTGTCTGCGCCTGCTCTCAGGCCGTCGCCATACCGTTCTGACCGCAGTCTGTGTCATGCCGAGCGCGTCCTGGACCGAGGGCCGTGCAGTCGAACGTCTGGTGGAAACCGACGTGACTTTCTCTCGTCTGACCGATTCCCAGATTGCGGCCCTGCTCGATCAGGGTGACTGGCAAGGCAAGGCCGGCGGCTATGCGCTTCAGGGCGCGGCGGCTTCGGTCATACGCTATGTAGGGGGTAGCCCGTCCGCTGTGATCGGCCTGCCGCTTTTCGAAACCGCCCAGATGCTGCGCGGCCAGTCCTTCCGCTTTCTGGCGTGAGCGTTCTGGCGTGAGAGAGTGCCGTATCGCCTGGTCGCCGGGCGAGGCACGCATTGCCGTCTGCGATGGCGATGACCTGATCGATTTTGCCCTATGGCGCCCCGGCATGCCCGATGGCTATGGCGATACGCATCTTGTCAGAGTGCAGAAGGCTGCCCCTGCGCTCGGCGGGGCCTTCGTCACGCTTGCCGATAACAGCACCGGCTTTCTTACCGGCACGCATCAGGAAGGCGCACTGGTCGCCGCCCGGGTGACGCGCAGCGCCCAGAATGGCAAGGGATTGCGTCTCAAGCCGCTCCCCGATGCAGCCCGCGAAGGCGATGCCCCCCAGCTCATTGCGTATGGCCCGACGCCACTTGAGGATATCGCCAAACGCTATCCCGATCTTGCCTTGTGCTGTGACGACCCCGCCCTCACGGCGCTTATCCCGGCGGCGTTGAGGCCGCGTATCGACCGCGTCCCTCAGGCTTTCGACGCGGTGCTCGACGCCAGTTGCGCCGCGCTTGCCACGCCAGAGGCCCTCTTGCCGAACGGGATGCGCGCCACCATCACCCCTACCCCGGCCCTGACGGCCATCGATCTGGATGATTCTGCCCCCGACCAACGCCGCCAGATGGACGGCTTTACCGCCAATCGCAATGCCTTCCCGGCTCTGGCACGTGAAATACGCCTGCGTAATCTGAGCGGGGCCATTCTGATCGACCCGGCGGGTGTGCCGCTCCGTAAGCGCCCGGCACTAGGCAGCTTTCTCGCCGCCGCCTTCGCCGATGACCCGATGCAGCCCAAAATGCTCGGGGCTACTGGCCTCGGCCTGCTCGAGATCGTGCGAGTCAGGGGGCGCGCGCCCCTGCATGAGACCCTCTTCAGCCCCGGCGGTCGTGGTCTTTCTGCCTTGAGACAGATCCTGCGTGACAGGAGCGACAAGAGGGCGGGCGGCAGCCCGGTGCTGCGTGCTTCACTCGCCGTCGTGCGGGCTCTGGAGAGCGACCCCGAGGCGCTGGCACAATTCGCGCTCTGCTGGGGTGCAACGCTGACCCTGACGATGATGCCCGATTACCCGGACGCCTATTGGAGCTTCACACCATGAGCCTCTGCCCCATCTGCAAGCGCCCGACCGAGACGGCGTTTCGGCCTTTCTGCAGCAAGCGCTGCGCTGATATCGATCTCGGGCGCTGGTTCAACGAGAGCTACAGCGTGCCGTCAGTATCGGAAGACGATGAGGAAAAAAACGTCTTTCCCCCGCTTGATCAGCATGACGGGTTAGAGTAAACCCCCTTTCACACCGTATGGTGACGGTGCCCAAGTAGCTCAGTTGGTAGAGCATGCGACTGAAAATCGCAGTGTCACTGGTTCGATCCCGGTCTTGGGCACCATATCTTTTCCTGAAAAATCTGTTTCTGCTTCTGACGGGTCCAAGATGTCCTGTGCGCAGATGCGTTTCGACGTTCTAGGCCGGATAGACCTGGAACATACACAGTCGAGAAAACGGCGCCGCTCAGCTCGCCCAGGGCAGGAAACTGATCTTCCCGAAACGGTTTTCACCAGGGTCACCCTTTTTGAAAACCAGGACCAACAAGCCGATTACCGTAATCAGGGCAATCAGATAGACCCAGCCTGACCAGCCGCAGTCATGGCAGCGTCGAACGCCAGCAGCAATCGATGCGATCGAAAGAAAAATAGCGATCACGATCTCAATAATCAGCAAACCAAGGACGACGATCTGCCCTTCCACGCTGTGACTATCGAAGGGTGCGGCTCCCATCGCGGCCACGCGTGCACAAGCGGGCATAGAACAGCCCGCAGGCAATGATAAAGATCGCATAATCCGCTCTGGAAGTACGTCCCTGAAACTGAAATGCCTGTTTCAGTCCCATCAAAATAGCGTCCATATTCTTGTTCCTTATTCAGTCTTTTTCGCCGCTTTAGGCAGAAAGAAAGAATCGGAACGGCACTATTACGCGACAAAGTTATGCGGGAGTAAAAAGCTCTTCCCGCACTCCGATATGAGCCGGGAAGAGCCTGCTTAACTTAGGCCAGCAGACCGCCATCGACGGCCAGTGCCGATCCCGTGATATAGCTCGAACGCTCGTTGACCAGAAACGACACCACATTGACGATGTCCTCGATCTCGCCATAGGCGCCGGTCGCGACGAAGCTGGCAAGCACCTTCGCCGCCTCGGTATCGGACGGGTTCATGGCCGTATTCACCGGCCCCGGCTCGACGACATTGATGGTGATACCGCGGTCGCCAAGGTCACGCGCTACGCCCTGGGCGAAACCGCGCAATGCTGCCTTGGTGCTCGAATAGAGCGACAGACCGGGCAGAGGCGCACGGCCACCGAAAGACGAGCCCATCAGAAGGATGCGGCCACCGCGCTGCATGTGCTTGACGGCATGCATGGTCTCTATCATCGGGCCGCGCACATTCAGATTGAGCCCGGCCTCGATGACCTCAGGCGTGATGTCGTCGATCGTGCCCTTGGGATACATGCCGGCATTGCAGACCAGCACATCGAGACGACCGAAGACGCGGATTGTTTCCGCAACGACCTTCTCATTCCCCTCGACAGTGCTGCCATCGGCATGAATGGCGAGCACACGGCGCCCGAGCGCCTCGACTTGCCTGATCGTATCCTGTGCGCTCGCCGCATCGCGAGGATAGGAAAAGGCGATGTCATAGCCTTCGCTGGCAAGCTGGCAGGCAATACCGGCGCCGATACCGCGGCTGGCACCGGTCACGAGAGCGATTTTTGCAGTCATCAATCTGTTTCCCTGTTCTGGAAAATGGCAAGAAAGGCGTTCAGCCCGAGATATTTGAGGGCATCGGTCACGAGAATGAATTCGAGCATCGCTCAGGCCTGCAACAGGCGACAGGAGCGATCCAGAGCCCTGCAATTCCTGCAGAACTCTCTGAGCATCTCTCGTCTTTGGGCCGCAGAGAGGCGAATTTTTCCTCGTTCGAGCCTGCCGATCTGCTCGCGCCATACGCGATACAGAAGCCGGATATCCTTCCGGCGCGCCGTCGTCCGGCACGTCTCGGCAACATTTCCGTTGCGGGATGCGAGGATACGGTTCTGCATGGCAGGCTCCTTTTCGGGGTAAAACACCTGTCCCTTTCGGACAGGCGCAGATTGCCCAGACAGAGCCCGAACGCGTTATCTCAGGATTCCGAAAAACTTGCCTTTTTTTCCCATGATGCGATGCTCAAGCCATGATGAAACAGGAAAGCACCGCGCAGCTCGAAGAGGTTCAGGCGCTGGTTCGTCTTCATTGCCCGCGCAAGAGCACGAAGACCGCCATCGACTATCTGACGCTCTATCACTCCGACACGACCACGGACCCGCTACTGGTCGTCTATCAGCCGCGCATCTACCTCATCATCCAGGGCGCGAAGACCATACGCATCCACAAGCGCAGCTTCGATTACGACCAGAACCATTATCTGGTCGCGACAGTCGATCTGCCGCTTTCAGGCCATATCACCCGCGCCTCGCCGGATGAGCCTTATCTCGCGGCCTGTATCGCCTTCGAGCCCGCTGAAATTGCCGAGATCATTGCGCAGACCCATGCCGATCCCGGGCTGAAAACGCCGATGCGCGCCAGTCTCGGCCTCAGTCCGGTCACGCCTGACCTGCTGGACGTGCTGCGCCGCCTGCTTCTTGCCCTCGACCACGAGCAGGACAGGGATTTTCTGGCGCCTATGCTCAAGAGAGAGATGATCTACCGCGCCCTTCAGGGGGACCAGCGCCACGTGCTGCACGAAATAGCCGATCAGAAGAGCGATGCGTCGCGTATCAACCGCGCGCTGGCCTTTCTGCGAGCGCATTTCATGGAGGAAACCGAAATGGCGCATCTGCCGCGCCTGGCCGGGATGAGCCAGTCGACCTTTTACCGGAAGTTTCAGGAGGTGACAGGCATCTCCCCCGTGCAATACCGCAAACGCCTCAGATTGCAGGAGGCCCGACGCCTGATGCTGAGCGATGATCGGCTGGCGGCCGATGCGGGCTTCGCCGTGGGCTATGAAAGCCCCTCGCAATTCACGCGGGAATACAAGACAATTTTCGGGCTTCCGCCTCATCAGGACGTCACACGCATTCGCACGATCGGTGTGGAGCGCTACCGTGAACTGAACGAGGATGTCTGGATCTGAAACCGCCTGTCGCGATGCATTGCGTTACACGATCAGGCCGCCCGGCTTGTTGGCCGACGCGCCTTTTGGGCGCAGTCTTGCCGGAAAAAGACTGAGGTATCGTTATGCGTCATCTGTTCGTTTGCGGCGTAGTTTTAAGTCTGACTGCATGTTCCCATCCCCAACCGCCGGAGGATGAGAGCCGCGCCGGACTGCTTCGCCCCGTCGCCTCGACGGGCAGCGCTCCGTCGAAAAACGCGTCAGCCCCCGATCATAAGCCTCATGGCCATATGTATATGGGCTCGGGTATGGGCGCCTCGCCGCTCTGACCTGCCATCCGGCAAGTCTGAAGAGTGCCTGCACTGCTTGTCCGTACCGCTCTCTTCGCTAGAGGCAAACAAGCAGCTCAGGGTCTGAGCCTGATGGCTCTGCGTGAGACGCGCGACCTTTACTTAATCGCGTCGAGCACGCCTGAAACGGTCAGGATCTGCGGCAGAACAACGCCCTCTTTATGAGGCGCATAATAAACGTAGAGCGGCACGCCATCGCGTCCATGCGCGCGCAGATAGGCGCTGATGGACTCGTCGCGATTGGTCCAGTCGCCCTTCATGTAGGTGATGCCCTGTGCCTCGAACGCCTTGCGTACCGGTGCGGCCTGCAACGCTACGCGCTCATTGACCATGCAGGTGATGCACCAGGCCGCCGTCATATCGATGAAAACCGGCTTGCCTTCTTCACGCAGTCTGGCGAGACGATCAGGCGAATAGGCTACGCTTCCTGCCTCTGCCCTGGCCTCCGCGGGTGCGCTGGCCGCAACCCCGTTATCGATGCGTGCCAGACCGATCCCTGCAAGAACCAGCACGAGTACGGCCAGCACACGCCCTACGATCACGCCCGGCGTGGCGCCCTTGATCATGGCCTGTCGCTGCGTCGTTCCGAACAGCCAGGCCACGAGGCCGAGCGCCACCGCACCGCCGAGCCCGACAGGCAGGATCATTGCCCCGCGCTGCACGCAGGCCACCCAGAACAACCAGACAGCCGTGCCCAGAAGCGGGAATGCAAGAGCCTGCTTCAGCACGGCCATCCATGCGCCGGGTTTGGGCATATGGCGCGCCAGAAAGGGAATGGTGGCAATCGCGACATAAGGCGAGGCCAGACCGAACCCCATGGCCAGAAACAGCGCAAGCCCTGCCCAGGCCGGGCCGCTGAGCGCCGCCGCGATGGCGGCCCCCATGAAAGGGGCCGTGCAGGGTGTGGCGACGATCACGGCCAGCAACCCGGTGAGCATATCACCCCAGATGCCATGACGCGGTGTCACATCCTGACCGAGACGCCCCAGCGTCACCTCGAAAACACCAAGAAGATTGAGCGCCATCATGACCAGCAGCCAGGCAACACCGACCACGAAAATCGGCGACTGGAACTGAAAGCCCCAGCCAGCAGCGGAGCCGACGCTGCGCAGCACAATCATGGCCAAACCAAGCGCGGCGAAGCTGCCCATCACCCCGGTCGTATAGGCAAGAGCGCTTCTGATCTGCTCATGGCGATGGCTGCCACCCAGACGCGCAAGCGAAAATGCCTTCATGGCCAGAACGGGGAAGACGCAAGGCATCAGATTGAGAATGAGCCCGCCAAGAAACGCAAAAATCAGCAGACGCCACAATGCGGCCTGAGCAGGCGCAGGCGGCACCGCCTCAGCCGGCGTGGCTGAAGCCTGCGCCGTCTGAATCCACAGCGCGGTCTGCTGACCGGCCTGATCCTGCAGCACCACGATCCCGGCCAGCGAGGCGGGCTTATGCGCCGCATCGATCCAGTTGAGCTTGAGCGTCAGACTACCCTCGCTCACTGCCAGTTTCTGCGGCGCCACCTGATCGATCACCCCGGTCTCTGACGGCATGAACCACGCGCGTTCGATGCTCGCCGGAGAAAGCCCTTTGCCGCTCAGACTCAGCACCCCGTCAGAGGCAACAGAGGCGGCAAAGGGGGACGGAACAGGGCTGGCCTGAGCGGCATGAACGAAAAGCGGCCCTTCGGCCGAGCTGTTGGCCGCGCTCTTGCCCGCAGGCAGGGAAAGCGCGAAATCGCCTTGCTCGGGCACGCAGGTGGCTGCGCAGACCAGCCACTCCGCATGAGCCTTGAGCGTTACCGCGCCCTCCTGCCCTTCGAGCTTCAGCATCTGAGGCAGCAGCACATCGCCCGTATAGGCGTAAGACATCAGCCCGCCTTCGCTGATGCGCACAGGGGTAGGGAAATCGATCGTCTCGCTCTGCCCCGTCATGCCGCCACTGGCCGTGACCTTGAGGGTCGGCGGCTCACCGGCATCGCCTGCATTGAGCCAGTAAGTGTGCCAGCCGGGTTTGAGCTGAAGGCGCAGCCCGACATGGAGAGTCGCCCCTGCCGCCACGCTGTCGCGGTCAGTCACCAATGTTGCGGTATCATGCGAGGAAACGACCGGATCGCTCGAGGCCGCGAAAGCCGGTGCCTTGCCTAAGGCAAGCAGGAACAGAGGCAGAGACAGGACAAGAAAAGACAGCTTACGCAGCATCAGACCGATCGCATCGTTGGAAGAGAATTGCCGACCGCCCCAGGGACGCGCCATAGAGGTCATTATGACCGGTCCCGTATTGCCCGCCAATCTCATTTCGCTTCCCGTTCTTCCTGTCTCGGCCGTCCTGCCGGAATTGCAGGACGTGCTGGCCTCCGGCCGCAATGCAGTGCTTGTCGCGCCACCAGGCGCAGGCAAGACGACTTTGGTGCCGCTTCATCTTTTACAAGCCCCCTGGCGTGAAGACGGGCGGCTTCTCGTAGTCGAACCGCGACGCGTGGCCGTGCGCGGCGCCGCCCACCGCATGGCATCCCTGCTAGGCGAGGAGACCGGCAAGACGGTCGGCTATCGCACGCGTACCGATTCTGCCGTCAGCGCCGCAACGCGTATCGAGGTCGTGACCGAAGGGCTATTGCTGCGCCGTCTTCTGACCGATCCGCTTCTTGAAGGCGTAGCCGCCATTCTGTTCGACGAAGTGCATGAACGCTCGCTCGACCTCGATACGGCACTGGCCTTTGCACTCGATCTGCAACGCACGCTGCGCCCCGAATTGCGCCTGGTCGCCATGTCGGCCACGACCGATGGGCGCGCTTTCACCGCCCTGCTCGATGGCGCACTCGTCGAGAGCGAAGGCCGTGCCTTTCCTCTCGATATCCGCCATGCCAAGCGTGATATCGCCGCCCTGCGTGAACTGCCTGAAGCCATGGCACGCAGCATTCGCGGCCTTATGGCTGAAGAAGAAGGCGATCTGCTGGCCTTTCTGCCGGGCGTTGCGGAAATCAGACGCTGCGCCGCCGCCCTTGCCGGGCTGGATGCGCTGATCCTGCCGCTCTACGGTGAACTCGACACGCGCGAGCAGGATCTGGCGCTCAAACCGTCTGTGCGGCGAAAAGTGGTGCTGGCCACCGCCATCGCCGAAACGTCCCTTACCGTGCCCGGCGTGCGTCTTGTGATCGATGGTGGTTTCAGGCGCGAGCCACGTCTCGATGTCGGCTCGGGGCTCTCACGTCTGGAGACGCTGCGTATCTCACGCGCCACGGCCACGCAACGCGCGGGCCGCGCCGGGCGTGAAGCACCGGGCATAGCCCTGCGCCTGTGGACCGAGGCCACCGGGCGCGCGATGATCCAGCACGACCTGCCTGAGATCCTGAGCAGCGATCTTGCCGGGCATTGCCTCGACGCCGCCTCATGGCACGACATCATGGGTACGGCACCCGATGCCCTGGCTCTGCTCGATGCCCCGCCCTCAGGCGCAAGACAGGCCGCCATCGCCCTGTTGCAGACGCTCGGTGGGCTGGACAAAACAGGTAGGGTCACGCCGCTCGGCACGTCTATGGCGCGTCTCGGCGCACAGCCCCGTCTGGCCGCCATGATGTGCGCGGCCAAAACGCCGGTCGAAAAAGCCACCGCCGCCGCCCTCGCCGCCCTTCTGGAAGAGCGCGATCCGCTGCGCCCCCGGCCCGTGCCGGGGCAGCGCACGCCTGTGACGCCCGCCGATATCCAGTCGCGTCTGGCGCTGATCGAAGGGGCAGAGCATCATCCGAGCGCCGACAGAGCGAGTCTTGCGCGCATACGCCAGTCGAGCCAGCGTTATCAGAAACGCCTTGGCCTTTCCCAGCGCCTGCCCCCCGACCCGAACTGCGCTGCCGCCCTTCTCACGGCAGGCTTCCCGGACCGGGTGGCCATGGCCGCTGGCGAGACCGGACGCTATCGTCTGGCTGGCGGTGGGTCTGCGAGGCTGAGCGCCATCGACCCGCTGGCCCGCGAAAAGCTTCTGGTCGCGCCTGCCCTGCACACACGGACCGCTACCGAAATCTGTCTGGCCGCGCCCCTTGACCTGGACAACCTGCCCGGCCCCCTTCTGGCCAGAACGGAAGAACAGATCGAAACGGCGCTCGACACCGCGACGGGCGGGGTCATCGCCCGCCGCAGGCTGCGCCTCGGGTCGCTGGTGCTGCGCGACCGCTCGACCCCTGCCGACCCGGAAGAGATCCAGGCGCTGCTTCTCGCCCGCATTCGTGCCGATCTGCCAGCCAGCCTGAACTGGAGCGGTTCCTGCCAGCAATTCCGCGCCCGGCTGGCTCTGGCGCGCGCCCATCTCGACGAGTCTCTGCCATCTGCCGATGATGAGACCCTCGCCGCCACGCTTGAGGAGTGGCTCCTGCCCTATATCGATGGCATGACCAAACTCTCTCAGATTCAGGGCCTTGATCTGCTCTCGCTGCTGCGCCAGAGGCTCGATTACGCCCAGCTCAGACAGCTCGATCAGGAATTGCCGACCAGCCTCAGCCTGCCGGGCGCGGCCCCCGCCATCGACTATCTCGAGCCGATCCCGACCATTTCCGCGCGGGCTCAGGCTTTTTACGGGCTGAAGGAAACGCCGCTTATCGCGAGGGGCAAGGTAAAGCTGCAATTCGCTCTGCTCTCTCCCGCAGGTCGGCCACAGGCCATTACCGCCGATATCGCCGCTTTCTGGCAGACAGGCTGGCCCGATATGCGACGCGACATGCGCGGCCGCTACCCACGCCATGACTGGCCCGAAAACCCCGCTCTCGCGAGCCCGCCACCGCCCAGACACCGTTCCTGAGAGACGCCCGTACTCCAGAATGAGAAACTGTGCCGGAAAACGCCCCGCAAGCCGCAGCATCAGCTCCGGCCGCGCCCGCACAGGCGGCATCGTAAACCGATATCGCAGGAGCCATGCCGTCAGGCAGACGGCGTAAAGGCGCACCCGGCTGCGCGATAGAACATTTTCATGATAGAATATAACACATAAAAGTGAATATCTCACTCGGTTCAATGAAACCCACCATTTCACTCTGTTTGCGGAAACGCGGAGCCGATTGATTAGCTTTCAGCACGAAAACTTGTCTTTCGATTCGCAAAATTACCTCTCACCTCTTTCGGAACCGAACTGACCTTTCCGACCGGGATGAGACACGACCATGACTTCGGGCGCCCCCCTCCACTCTTCTCCTCCTTCGCCGCCGTCGCGCCGCACCCACCCCGCACTCTCCTCCAGCGGGCAGAGGCGCGTCTTTATCGCTTCCTGCGTGGCAGGGCTGGCAGGCGTTCTGTTCGGTTACGATCAGGGCATCATCTCGGCGGCACTTCTGACGCTCGGTGACAGCTTTGCGCTCGATACGCTCGGCAAACAGGCCATTGCAGCAGGGATGGTCGCGGGGGCGCTGCTGGGCTGCATGGGAGCCGGGCCGCTTTCGGATCGCTGGGGGCGGCGTCTGCTGGTGGGGCTCGCTGGAGCCCTGTTCCTTCTCGGCTCGATAGGCTCGGCCATGGCCATGTCGCCGACCGAACTTACCATCATGCGTGTAATTCTGGGCCTTGCCGTGGGTGGCGCAAGCCAGATCGTACCGGTCTACATCGCCGAACTGGCCCCCGCCGCCCGACGCGGCAGGCTGGTCCTGCTGTTTCAGCTTGCGATTGTCGGTGGTGTTCTTGTGTCGTCGCTCATCGGCTGGGCGCTGAGCGGCAGCCCGTTTCTGATCCGCCTGCTCAGCCAAGGCGGCGACTGGCGCATGATGTTCCTGCTTGGTGCCGTTCCGGCGCTGATGTTGCTGATCGGTCTGATCTTTCTGCCCGAAAGCCCGCGCTTTCTGGCTTCGAAAGGCCGGGAGGACGAAGCTCTCGCCATCTTGCGCAGCCTGCGCGGCCCGGATGAAGACCCTGAGGCCGAGATGGCCGAAATCCACGATGCCGCCGGGCAACGCGGTAGCTGGCGCCTGCTCTTTTCGAAGCGCCTGCGCCCCGCCCTCATCGCCGGCACCGGGCTTGCGATGTTCAGCCAGGTGACAGGCACCAATGCCGTGCTCACCTACGCCCCCACCATTCTCGCTGGCGCTGGTTTCGACCGTAATTCGGCCCTGCTGATCTCGATCGCCATCGGCGTAACGATTACGGTTGCTACCATTTTCGGCTTCTGGGCGGTCGATCACTGGGGCCGTCGCCGCCTCATGCTGCGCGTCCTTCCCGGCTCCATTCTCGCCCTGATCGTACTTGCCTTCGTATTTTTCGGCGGCGACCCACAAGGCATCGGTAAGAGCCTCGCCGTGGCCGGGCTGCTGCTCTATGTGCTTTGCACTCTGGGCAGCATCAATGCCTCGCTCTGGCTCGTCGGGGCCGAGGTCTTTCCGCTTTCGGTGCGCGGCAAGGGGATGGGTCTCGTCACGGTCTCGCACTGGTCTTTCGACCTGCTGATTTCGATGATCACACTATCGATCATCGAGACCATGGGCGTTTCAGGCACCTTCATTCTTTTCGCCGGGCTTACGACCTTGGCTTGGCTGTTCATCCGCCGCTGCATTCCCGAGACAAAAGGCCGGTCGCTCGAAGACATTGAGCGCAGCCTGAATACGGGCGATTTCCTGTTACGCTCCTGATCGCACGCGTTGGCGTCCCTCAAGCAGCGCCTTACCAGCGCTGCGACAGGGTCACGAACACGGCGCGACCCGGCGCCCAGGCGCAGGCGACGTCGCGTGTGCACATCGCAACATATTTGCGATTGGCGATATTGGTGCCGTTAAACTGGATGCGCGTGCGGCCCCGGTCGATATGGGCCTGCAAATCCCAGACAAGCTGCGACGGCACGGTGAAGGTCAGGGGAATGGACCCTGCGGTATTGCCTGTATAGCGCATGCCTGCGCCAATACCGGCCTGCCACAGCGCCGAGAAAGCGACATCGCGCTTCAAAAAAAGCGAGGCCATATGCGACGGGATCGCGACAGGACGCTGCCCAATCTGGCTCACCGTATTCGATTTCAGAACGCGTGGGTCCTGATAGGTAAAGCTCGCAATGAAATCGATCTTGTAAGGGAGGCGCCCTACGCCTTCGAATTCGAAACCACGGGTTCTCTGTCGCCCGGTCTGCACGCTGAATGACGTGTTATTCGGATCGGCGGTCAGGACGTTATCCTGCACCAGATTGAAGAAATCGGCTGTGAGCATGAAATTTTCGACGCCACGCAATGGGGTCGCGGGCTTGTATTTCACGCCGGCCTCGATCTGCTTGCCGGTGGTCGGCACGAACGCGGCACCCGCAAAGGTGGTGCCTACCTGCGGCTGGAATGAGGTAGCGTAGGAGACATAAGGGTTGAGCCCGATAGCAGACTGGTAAACCAGCCCGACCCGCCCGGTGAAGGCGTTATTGTTCTGCGGTGTGCGCCCGCCGGTCAGGTTGTTGACCGTCATGCTTTCGGTGAAATCGCCACGACCTGACAAAGTGAGATACCAGCGCTGCCAGTTGGCCTGTTCCTGCGCGTAGATACCGGTATCGGTTTCGGTCTCGTTGGTGCTGGTATTGGTGGCGTAGCCGGGCCAGGTAATGGCGCGATAGACCGGCGCATAGAGATTGAGCGCAGGCGCTGCACGCTGGCCACGACGATTGGCCAGAAAATCGCTGCGGAAATCGACGCCGGTCAGAATTTCATGATGAATGGGGCCGGTATGAAAAACGACGTCAGAACGCGTATCGAGGGTGACGTTGTTGTAATTGCCCTGCTGGTTCAGCGCCGTGCGGTTGATGCTCCGCTGGTCTGCCGAAAGCGACGAGGTGGTGACGAAACGATAAAGCACGTCGAGATGCGCGTAACGCATGTTCTGCGTGAGCGTCCAGTTGGGCAGGATATGACGCACCAGATTATAGCCCACCGCGACCTGACGTTTGGAATACACGTCATAATCGGCATCGCTGCTTAAGAAGTTACGGGCGATCTGCCCCCATTTCGACGGCAGCACCGTGCCGCGAGCAGGCAGAAACTGCGCCGTCGAGCCTGCGTCGAGTTGCTCGAAACTGGTCAGCAAAGTGGCGATTGTCTTGTTATCGGGACGCCAGCTCAGCGAGGGCGCGACATAGATCTCGTTATTCTTGATGTTCTTCGCATAGGTGTCGGATTTGCGGATCAACCCGTTGAAACGCCAGAGCAGCGTCTTGCGGCTGTCAAGCGCCCCACCGACATCAACCGCGCCCTGAACGCGCCCGTATGACCCGGTCTGAAAATCGATTTCGTTCACCTGATCGAGATGCGGGCGCTTGCTGATCGCATTGATGATCCCTCCCAACTGCCCCGAGCCATAGAGCGCCGAAGAGGCGCCGCGCAGCACATCCATTTCTTCCAGCCCCCAGGGTTCGATACTGAAGCTCTGCGAGCTGCTGGCATCGGGCGCCCGCGTGCCATCGAGATAGATATCGGGTGTGAAACCACGGATCGTCCCGAAATAGCCGCGAGGGTCGTCCTTCGATCCGTAATCGGAAACCCCTGCCGCATAGCGCACCGCTTCGGACAGGCTGCGCGCATTGAGCGTGCTCATGCGCTCCTGCGTGATAACCGTAATATTCTGCGGCGTCAGTTCCAGCGGGGTCGAGGTCTTGGTGGCGCTGCTCGCGGCCGCTGGCAGAAACCCGCCACGCTTGCCTGACACACGGATGATTTCGTGCACGCCCCCCTTCTGCTTTGGAGCCGCCTGCGTCTTCGATGCCGGGCCTTGGGCCGGTTTCGCAGGATCGGCCGGTTTCTGCTCTGCCGCCCGGACCGGATGAGAAATCCCCCCAAACAAGGAAAACGAGACAAGCGCAGACAGACACAGGGCAGCACGATGCGTGGCGGACATGTTTTTCCCGAAACAATACGATCAGCTGTCGTTACAAATGAGAACGTTTCTCATTTGCATTCCGGGTCGATAAAAATTCGTGCTCCTGCTGTCAATCGACCGTTGCGATCGCGTGACCTGTGAGGAAAATCTGTGGTGATTATGTCACGTCATGCACGCGCCAGCAGTGCGCGACACATCACGGCGCAGACGGGGCGCCACGCAGTCTTTCGAGCAGAACCATCAATGGATGATCGAGCGTCTGCCCTCTGAAACGCTTCACCTGACTGCGGCAGGAATAACCGCTGGCGAGGAAGCGCTTTTCTGCCTGCCGGTCGAGATGCGCACCCCACGATTGCTCGAAAATAATACGCGAGGTATCCACATTGCGCGCCTCGTGACCGAAGGTGCCAGACATGCCGCAGCATCCGGTTTTTTCCAGATGCAGAGTCAACCCGACACGCGCAAACAGGGCCTGCCAGTCACTACCCGATCCAGCGAGTGCGGTCTTCTCCGTGCAATGGCCGAGAAAGACATGCTGTGTGCCCTTGCCCGTTCCGGTGGCGCTGCGATCAGGTAGCGCCCTGAGCAGAAATTCCTGCGGCAGTAGTACATTGGGCAATGTCTCGATGCCCGGAATTTTACGGTATTCCTGCCGGTAAACGAGCGTCATGGCCGGATCGAGCCCGACAATCGCCACGCCGGAGGCCCCAAGTGCGCGCAGCCATGAGGCGTTACGCTTCGCCTGGCTGGCGAACAGTCCGAGAAAGCCATGCACATGCAGCGGCTTGCCGCAGGCCCGGCTCTCGGCAAGATAGACATCATAGCCGCAACGAGAGGCCAACTCGATCAGCGCGCAGACGAGGGGTGTCTCGAAATAACGCGTGAACAGATCGGGCATAAGAATCACGCTACGTGATTTCTGTTCCGGCGTAAGCGCCGCCAAAAGCGCCGGGCTGGCAGGCTGCACACCCCAGATACGGCAGGTTTCGGCCAGTTTCGCTCCTTGCATGGCAGGCATGTCTACAAGACCGAAAAGACGCTTCCCAAGCGCCTGCACCACCGAAAGCCTCGTGCCCGCATTATAGAGCGGGGCGCAACGCGCCATCAGGGGCAGCGCATATTCGATCGTACCGACCAGATAGTCGCGCAAGGGCCGCGCGTAACGCCGATGGTAAAGACTGAGAAAACGCGCCCTGAAATCCGGCACATCCACCTTTACCGGGCACTGGCTGGTGCAGGATTTGCAGGCAAGGCAAGTGGCCAGAGAGTCGTAAAGCTGGTGGGAGAAATCGAGCGGCGCAGCAGCGCGACGGCGCAGCAGCGCGCCCAGAATCTGCCACGCAGATGGCCGCGCTGCCTCGAGCGCCGCCACATCCGTGCCAGCACCGGCCTGAAGACGCAGCCATTCGCGCAGCAACGACGCGCGGCCTTTCGGCGAAAACCGCCTATCACGCGTTGCCTTCCAGGACGGGCACATCGGGTCGTCCTGATCGTAATTGAAACACGCCCCATTGCCGTTGCAATGCATGGCCGTGCCGAACCCCTTCCAGACCGGGTCGGGGATCTGCCTGTCCTGTGCGCCGCGCAAAACCACGTTATCGACACGCAATAGCGGGCGATCCGACGAAGCTGGTGCGGCGATCTTGCCCGGATTGAGCTGGTTATAAGGGTCGAAAACCTTCTTTATCTTCTGAAGGAACGGATAAAGCGGTCCGAAAATCTCGGGAACATATTCCGAACGCACGCCCTTGCCGTGTTCGCCCCAGAGCAGACCGCCATAGCGGCGCGTCAGGGCGAAAACCGCATCGCTGAGCGGGCGAATGCGCGCCGCGTCCTTCGGGTCGCGCATATTCAACAGCGGGCGCACATGCAGCACCCCGGCATCGACATGGCCGAACATGCCATAATCGAGTCCATGCCCATCGAGCAGGGCACGAAATTCGGCGATGAAATCAGCCAGTTTTTCCGGCGGCACTGCCGTATCTTCCACGAAAGGCTGCGGACGGGCTTCACCCTGAACGTTCCCCAGCAGCCCCACGGCGCGCTTGCGCATGGCATAGACCTGCGAAACGGCTTGGCGCCCCTCTGCCAGCGTATGGCCACGGCGCGGTACCGTCTCGTCCTGCTTCAGATGCGCGAGAAAAGCCGCCACTTTCTCACGCAGCGCGACCTCGTCATGCCCCGCGAATTCGACAAGGTTGATCCCCTTGGCCGGACCGGCTTCATCTTCGGGAAAATAGCTCTCGACCGAATTCCAGACGAAATCCTGCATGGCCAGACCCAGCACCTTGGAATCAATCGTCTCGATCGATAAAGGGCTGAGGCCGATCAGCGCCCGTGCATCGCGCAGCGCCTCCATGAAGCTGCCATAGCGGATATTGACCAGAATGCTGTGCTTTGGAATGGCAAGCAGGTTGAGCCTCGCCTCGGCCAGCAGCCCAAGCGTTCCCTCCGAGCCGCAGATCAGGGCGGTGAGATCGAACCGCCCTTCTTCATCGCGCAGATGACGCAGATCGTAACCGGTCAGGCAACGATTGAGCTTCGGAAAGACGCGCTCGATCGTCTCCTTTTCCTGCTCATAGATACCGGCAACGCAGTCATGAATGCGCGCGACATGGCTCGTGCCCTGACGCTGCGCAGACAGAGCAGCCGCGTCGAGCTTCTCGCTGCACAGAATGTCACCGCCAATCAGAACGGTGGAAAGCCCCAGAACATGGTCACGCGTCTTGCCATAGGTGCAACTGCCCTGCCCGCTGGCATCGGTGCTGATCATGCCGCCGATCGTGGCGCGATTGGACGTTGAAAGCTCGGGCGCAAAAAACAGGCCGTGCGGGGCAATGGCGGCGTTCAGCTGGTCTTTCACCACGCCAGGTTCGACGCGCACCCATTTCTCTTCGACATTGATTTCGAGAATACGGTTCATATGCCGAGAGAGATCGACAACTATACCATTGGTCAAAGACTGGCCGTTTGTTCCCGTGCCGCCACCGCGCGGCGCCACCACGACATCACGAAATTCGGCTTGACCTGCAAGATGCGCGAGACAGACAAGATCGGCCCGATGTTTCGGAAAGACAACAGCCTGAGGATAGCGCTGATAAATCGAATTATCGGTGGCATGGACGAGACGCGTATCGTGATCGGTTTCAATCTCGCCGCGGAAGCCGGCCCTACGAAGCGCGTCCAGAAAAGCCGCATGATGCCCTGAATTACCGGGCATCTTGTCGAGAACAGCGATCATGGTCATGGCCGGTCATCCATCGTCAATTGCACGCCAGAATTTCCCCGGCCGTGCCGGATGACGCACGCCCCTGAATTACCCCGAACCCGCAGTGAACGATAGTAGAGACGAGAGAAGCGCGGGCTCTCAGGAACGCATGAGAACGACCAGCGCCCGTCGCTCTTGGGTGATTCCCGAACGCAGATGACCATGGGCGCAGAGTGCCTCGCCTTCATGCTCGAGATACATGACCTGGCTGACGACAGGGGCGGGGGCGGTCAACGATTGCCGCAAAGTGCGATGCACCTTGCGCGCAAGCGTTTTGCAATAATCGAGTGTATCGCTGGTGACGGCCATCGGAACGGCCTCAGTGCGCGTAGGGGTCACAATCGGACTAGCAAGCGTCCCAGCCTTGGCCGTGCCGGGCAGACCAAGGGTGCAAGTCAGGCAGAAAAGCGCAATGGCAGTTTGGGTCATATAATCGATACTGAGCAGGTCCATATTGCATCACGATGGGCGACGCATGAAACCTTGGTTAAGTGGTCAGTTTCTAGGGAAACGTCTTAGTTCAGCCCGGCTTCCTCGACGGGCAGACTAAGCACCACGCGCAGACCACGCTGAAGCGGCTCGAGAGTCAGACTGCCACCATGGAGCTGCGCCACAGCCTGAACGAGCGACAGCCCGAGCCCGGCACCAGGAGTGTTGCGCGCCTGATCGGCACGAAAAAATCGCTCCGAGGCGCGGGCCAGATCTTCCGCAGACATGCCCGGCCCTTCATCGGTCACGCTGATGCGCACCAGAGTGCCCGACACGCTGGCCCGCAATGTGACTGTCGTTTCGGCAGGCGAGAATTTGATGGCGTTATCGATCATGTTCGCCACGGCCTGCTGAATGAGACGTGCATCGCCATGAAAGAACAGGCGCTGTGGCAGATCGAGCGCAATCTGCAGCCCGGCCTCTTCTGCCGTTGCCTCATAAAGTTCAACAATATCATGAAGCGGTGTGATGAGATCGGTTGTTTCGAAAGCTGCCCGCCGCGCCCCGGCCTCGATCTGGGCAATGCGCATCAGTGCGTCGAAAACAGCCGTGACATGATCGAGATCGGCCACGGCGCGATAGATCGCGTCATGCATCTCTTCGTTCGTGCGCGCATGAAGCGCGGCATCCTCCAGTCTGTTGCGAGCGCGGGTGATAGGCGTGCGCAGATCATGCGCAATGGAGTTCGATACTTGCTTTACGCCTTCCATCAGCTTCGAAATACGGTCGAGCATCCGGTTGATGGAATGGGCCACGAGATCGACGTCATTGCCGACAAGCGGCATGCGCTGGCGCATGTCGCCATTGGCCAGGGCTGTCGTCGTACGCGCGATGGAACTCAGAATGCGACTGAAAATGCCCCGGACCACCCAGGCGCCGCCCACTGCCAGCGCCGTGACCATAAGCCAGGACCAGATGAAGGTCTCGGTCAGCACGCGGCGCAGAATGTCGCGCCCCCTGATGTCGCGCCCGACCAGCAATTGCAGACCGTCCGGCAGCACATACGCATGCATCGCTGCCGAGGTTGTATTACCTGCCCGGCTGATCTTGAGCGTGTAGAATCGATCCGCGCGTTGCACGGCCTCGGGCCATGAGGGCATATTGCCAGCCAGACGCTGACCGCCAGGCGTGATCAGAAGATAGAGATCCTGATCTTCGACATCCTGATCGAGTCTATCCTGGATGGCCCGTTGCAGGCTCGAAAGCCCGCCCTGCATCCAGCGTTCGGCCAGCCCATGCGCATCGGCATCGACCGCTTGGCCCACCTCGCGCTCGAGCGCGCCGATCGTGTGCCACCATAGAAAGGTGAGGAACAGCGTAGCAGACAGGGCGAAGACCAGCCCGTAGCCCAGTGAAAAACCAAGCCCCGCCGAACGAAAGCGCCAGGCGCGCTTCCACCACAGACGAAGCATGGGAAAGCGCGACAGGCTGAACCTCATGAAACCGGCAAACCCTGCTTAATTGGCGCGCAGGATATAGCCTGCATTGCGGATCGTATGGATCAGCGCGGTTTCGAAGGGCTTGTCAACTTTCTGGCGCAAACGCGACACATGCACGTCGATCACGTTTGTCTGCGGGTCGAAATGGTAGTCCCAGACCCGCTCCAGCAGCATCGTGCGGGTCACGACCTGACCGGCATGACGCATAAGGAATTCCAGCAGACGGAATTCACGCGGTTGAAGATCGATTTTTTCCTCGCCACGCTTTACCGTGCGCGACAGCAGATCCATCTCGAGATCGGCGACGGTCAGCTTGGTTTGAGGTGCCTGCTCGGCACTGCCACGACGGGCCAGCGCCTCGACGCGGGCCAGAAGCTCAGAAAAAGCGAACGGCTTGGTCATGTAGTCGTCGCCACCTGCCTTGAGACCGGCAACGCGCTCATCGACGTCGGCCAGAGCCGAAAGAAGCAGCACGGGGGTGGCATTATTCTGCGCACGCAGCGTCTCGAGAATGCGCAAACCGTCAATGCCGCCTGGAAGCATACGGTCGAGAATCACGATGTCGAAATTCTCACTGACGGCGAGAAACAGACCATCCTTTCCGTTATCGGCTTCCTCGACAAGGTGCCCGGTCTCCTTCAGGCCCTTCACGATGAAGCTCCTGACGGTTGGATCATCCTCGACAAGCAGAATACGCATGGTCAGTCCTTGGGCTTCGAGGAAGGCAGTCGCTAGCAGGCGCACGCGTCGCCACCCTCACTTTAGGGTGACCTCATTATCTTTCAGTTACGCCCCAGAAGAAAGGGCGAAGAACCGGTTCTTCGCTTATTCGTCGGCATCGGCCGGTCGTTTTCCGATAGGAAGCGTGACCGTGCTTGTCTTGCCCTTGCGAATTACCGTGAATGTAACGGCGTTCCCGGGTTTTCCCGCAGCGACGATCCGCAGCAGGGCCCGGCCATTCTCGACTGGTGCGTTATTGATGGCGGTAATCTTGTCGCCCTTCATCAATCCGCCCTTCTGCGCGGGGCCGTTGCGATCGACATCGACCAGCACTACCGAGCCGTCGCCATCATCAAGTGTGACCCCGAGCCAACCATGATCGACATGGCCCGTGCGGCGAATCTCATCGACGATCGGCGCGACGATCTCGGAAGGGATACCGAAGCCGATCCCTACCGACCCGCCCGCAGGCGAGACCATGGCCGCATTCACCGCCACGACCTGGCCACGCATATTGAACGCCGGCCCGCCCGAATTGCCCGGGTTGATGGGCGCATCGAGTTGCAGAAAATCATCGAGCGACCCGGCCCCAAGATCGCGCCCGCGTGCCGAGACGATGCCCGCACTGACCGAAGACCCGAAACCGAAGGGATTACCCGCCACCAGAATCCAGTCGCCCACATTCACCTTGTGACTGTCACCCCAGGTCACATAAGGGAGCGGCTTAGGCGATTCGACCTTGATAACGGCGATATCGGTCAGGGCATCCACCCCGATCAGCTTCGCTGGCAGTTCCTGACCGTTAGAGAGTGAAACCGTCACATTATCGGCGTCACCCACGACGTGATCGTTGGTAACGATAATGCCCGACGGATCGACGATGAAGCCCGACCCGGCACCCAGGATCTCTTCCTGATGGCGCTGCATCTTTTCGCGATAGCGTTTTTCGAGCGGCGTTCCCTTGATCTGGGCGGGCACCTTGCCCCCCCCTTCCGAGCTGATCTGCGTAATCGCGATATTCACCACGGCCGGAATCACCCGTTGCACCAACGGCGCAAAGGAGAGCGGACCGGATTGCACTAGAACGGGCGGCAAAGCGGGGCTGCCATCAGGCACAGCCGCCTGAGGCGGGATCTGTACCGCACTCGCTGGTGGCACAGCCGGAATGACAGGATGACTCGGCTGCGGCGGCGGATGCGGCAGAAATTTCTCGAGGAAAGACGGCAGGGCATAAGCCTGCGAGACGCCAAACCCGGCAAGGATAGCGAGGGCAAGAACTGCGCGCATCAAGAAACCACAAGCAGGGTAAAATCGGGGGTCATGACGACACGATAGCGCAGAAATGAAATGATTCCATCTCCCATCGCTTTCTCTTTTCCCTCTTCGTTCTCATGCGACGAAGCAGAGGCTATCCTGCAAGGCCGAAGGGTAAGGATTGTCATTCCTGCAAGGCTTTGGCAGGACGACAGGAGAGTGCCACGCGACAATCGTACCATTGCGCCTCCAAGGACTGCATGACGCGATCTATCAAGGACGACAGATGATTAACGACTTCACTTTCGGCCGCGTCCTGATCATCGGCGATCTTCTGCTCGATTGTTATATTCACGGTTCTGTCGACCGCATCTCACCCGAAGCGCCTGTGCCCGTTCTGCTGCGAGCCAAGCACAGCACCGTACCCGGTGGCGCTGCCAATGTCGCCATGAATGCCGCCGCCCTCGGCTGCGCCGTGAGCCTGGTAGGACTCGTCGGGCAGGATGCCTCAGCCCAGGAATTGCGACGGGTCATAGCGCGACAGGACACCATCTCACTCGACCATCTGGTAGATGATGCCGACTGGGTGACCATCACCAAAACACGTGTCCTGAGCGGCCGCCAGCAAATCGTCCGTATCGATGACGAACCTTCGATAGTCGTCCCGCCCGCCATTCAGGAAAAACTGATCGCTTCCGCCCTCAAGGCGCTTGAAGCGGCAGATGTCGTCGTCTGCTCCGATTACGCGAAAGGTGTGCTGAGCGACGAGGTGCTTCAGGCTGTCATGCAGGCCGCCAATCTGCGCCGCATCCCCGTCGTGGTCGATCCCAAGCGCAAGGATCTCTCGGCCTATAAGGGCGCTCAGCTTATTACCCCCAACCGCAAGGAGCTCTCCTCCGCAACGGGGCTACCGGTGGGCAGCGACACCGAGATTCATCTCGCGGCACTCGCCGCTCAGAAGCAATTCGGTGGCGATGTACTGGTCACGCGCTCAGAAGAGGGCATGACACTTCTCGAACGCAGCGGGCGCATGACCCATGCCCATGTGCCGAAATCGGAAGTATTCGATGTTTCAGGCGCAGGCGATACGGTGGTGGCGACCATCGCCGCCATGATTTCGGCGAAGGCCGATCTGCAAACCGCCATGGTGATCGCGACGAATGCAGCGTCCATCGTCGTGGGCAAGCTCGGCACCGCCACCGTCTCACGCGCGGAGCTGAGCGCCGCGCTGAAATCGAAAATCGAGAAGGATGGGGTAATTGCGTCTCTCACACAGGCTCAGGAAATCATCGCGGCCTGGCGGCATCATGGCGCCCGAATCGTTTTTACCAATGGCTGTTTCGACCTGCTCCACCCAGGCCATATCGCGCTGATCCGCGCAGCGGCTCAGGAAGGCGACAAGCTGATCGTGGCGCTCAACAGCGATGACTCCGTGCGACGCCTCAAGGGTGCCGAGCGGCCGTTACAGGACGAGCAGGCGCGCGCCACGGTCATGGGCGCGCTACGCGATGTCGATCTCGTGGTGATTTTCGACGAAGACACGCCCTATGAAACGATTACTGCCCTGAAACCCGATATTCTGGTGAAAGGCGCAGATTACACCGAAGATCAGGTTGTGGGCGGCGATGTCGTCAAATCTTATGGTGGTCGCGTCGTACTGGCCGATCTGGTATCTGGTCGCTCGACGACCTCGATCGTCAAAAAGATGAAGGCCGATCAAGGCCCGGGCGCCACGCTCGCAGGACACGTTTGAAATCTGGGTAACATGACGCGCGAGATCGAAGACACGACTCCCGAAAAACAAGCGCGCTGGCGCAACTGGCTTTTCGGCCAGGCTCTGCCCTTATGGAGCAACGCAGGCTTCGATCCGGGGCGTGGCCTTTATCACGAGCGTCTGGACTGGGCGTCGCGCCCTGTCGCCATGGACGCCCTGCGCCTTATGGTGCAGGCAAGGCAGATTTCGACGTTCTGCCGGGCCGCGCTCGATGGCGCTTATGACGCAGGTATACAGGCTCTGAGCTGCCTCGACACTGTCAAGAACCTCTATCATTGTGCCGATGACCAACCCGGCTGGGTCTTTTCGATTGCAGCGACGGATCGCCCGGCTCAGACAAAGCGCGATCTTTACGCCCATGCGTTTATTCTCTTCGCCTATGGGTGGGCCATACGCTATGCCAACCGCCCCGAAGATCGCGCCATGGCGCGCCAGATCGCGGGGGATATCGACCTGATTTTCACCGCACCCAATGGCGGCTTCATGGATGCGGTGCCCGATGAAGGGGTCTTGCGCAGTCAGAACCCGCATATGCATCTGCTCGAAGCTTATCTCGTGGTTTTCGAGGCAACAGGCGACAGTTTCTATCTCGAACGCGCAAAAGCACTGGTCGATCTTGCAAGAACACGGCTCATCGATCCGCGAAGCGGGCTGCTGCTTGAGTTCTTTGGCCAGGACTGGCACCCGCTTAAAAGCTTCGGCGAAAATCAGGTTCAGCCGGGGCACCTCTTCGAGTGGTCGTGGCTGCTGAGAGACTATGGCCGGCTCGCGGGGTGCAAGAGCGATGAAGCAGAGTCTCTGGCCCGGAGCTCAGGCAAGCTGTTCGAGGCAGGCTTTGCTTCTGGCTGCGATCACGCCCGGTGTGTCGTGCTGGACAGTATGACGGATACTCAGGTCGTTCTGGAACATTCCGCACGGATCTGGGCACAAACCGAGCTTCTGCGCCTCCTTCACACGGGCGAACAGACACCGGAACACACAGTAAAGGCGACGCTCTTTGCCACTTCCTTTCTGGAACAGTTCGCTCCCCTCTCGCTGAAAGGCGGCTGGATCGACCATATTGATGCCGATGGCGACAGGCTGGTTGAATATATGCCAGCCAGCTCGCTGTATCATATCTATGGTGCCGGACGTCAGATTATCCTGAGCTGAACAATGGAAAGATCGGGCGTAGAAAAGCGCCTGAAAGCCGCCGCTTCCTTCTAATTTTCAGCCATGCGCCCTCTGAGCTATTTTGGAGGCTGGATGCTTTAGAGCGCGGTGTTTATCCGGAGGGGTGCGCTGGCTGTTTGACTGATGCGATCTGGTTGATCAAGTCTGGCTTGGATATCCAGTGACGCGTGTAGATTGCGCTGACCCCCAGTCCTGCCTGTATTGAGTGCTGAGGGGGATCCCGGAACGCAAAAGGACGTCTCTAGCGCTGACGCTGAGACGTTGAATGGGAATTTTTTGGATATGGTTGCGGGGGCAGGATTTGAACCTGCGGCCTTCAGGTTATGAGCCTGACGAGCTACCGGGCTGCTCCACCCCGCGTTGGGTGGGGTGTTGTGTGTGGGGTGGATCAGGGGACCTGGCGGCGACCGACTTTTCCGCATCTTAAGATGCAGTATCATAGGCGCTGGGGCGTTTCACGTCCGAGTTCGGGATGGGATCGGGTGGAAGTCTCCCGCCATAGCCACCAGGTCTTCTGATCCACCCGACCTCTGGTGTGTCGGTGTGGGAGGTTGGTGTGTTTGTATGATGAGTATGTTTTGCGTGGATGATTGCTATGCATGTGTATGCTCTGTCTTGCAGAGCGTTGTGTGAGCGATATGGGCGATTAGGACCGGTTAGCTTCACGTGTTACCACGCTTCCACACCCGGCCTATTGACGTGATGGTCTTTCACGGCCCTGTGAGACCTAGTTTTGAGGTGGGTTTCCCGCTTAGATGCTTTCAGCGGTTATCCCGTCCATACTTAGCTACCCGGCTGTGCCGCTGGCGCGACAACCGGTACACCAGAGGTATGTTCATCCCGGTCCTCTCGTACTAGGGACAAATCCTCTCAAGTCTCATACACCCACGGCAGATAGGGACCGAACTGTCTCACGACGTTCTAAACCCAGCTCACGTACCACTTTAATCGGCGAACAGCCGAACCCTTGGGACCTGCTCCAGCCCCAGGATGTGATGAGCCGACATCGAGGTGCCAAACCTCCCCGTCGATGTGGACTCTTGGGGGAGATCAGCCTGTTATCCCTAGAGTACCTTTTATCCGTTGAGCGATGGCCCGTCCACGTGGGACCACCGGATCACTATGGCCGACTTTCGTCTCTGTTCGAGCTGTCACTCTCACAGTCAGGCGGGCTTATGCCATTGCACTCGACAGTCGGTTTCCGACCGACCTGAGCCCACCATCGCGCGCCTCCGTTACACTTTGGGAGGCGACCGCCCCAGTCAAACTGCCCACCATGCAGGGTCCCGGACCAGGCTAGACTGGTCTCGGTTAGACATCAGAAAAATTCAGGGTGGTATTTCAAGGACGGCTCCACCGAAGCTGGCGCCTCGGTTTCATAGCCTCCCACCTATCCTACACAGGATGTCTCTGATGCCACTGCAAAGCTGCAGTAAAGGTTCATAGGGTCTTTCCGTCTGACCGCGGGTACCCCGCATCTTCACGGGGAATTCAATTTCGCTGAGTCGATGCTGGAGACAGTGGGGAAGTCGTTACGCCATTCGTGCAGGTCGGAACTTACCCGACAAGGAATTTCGCTACCTTAGGACCGTTATAGTTACGGCCGCCGTTTACCGGGGCTTCAATTCAATGCTTGCACATCTCCTCTTAACCTTCCGGCACCGGGCAGGCGTCAGGCCGTATACGTCGTCTCTCGACTTCGCACAGCCCTGTGTTTTTACTAAACAGTCGCTACCCCCTGGTCTGTGCCACCCGCATCTGGTTGCCCAGAAACGGGTCTTGCTTATCCCGAAGTTACACAAGTAATTTGCCTAGTTCCTTCAGCATCGTTCTCTCAAGCGCCTTGGTATTCTCTACCAGTCCACCTGTGTCGGTTTCGGGTACGGTCTATACGCCAGAGCTATTTCCTGGAATGCTCCAAAAGCCTGGTCAATCCAATAAGACCAGACAACATATCGCATTCGTCACTTCTGGCAGGCCCAGTAATATTCAACTGGTTCCCATCGACTACGGCTTTCGCCCTCGCCTTAGGGGCCGGCTCACCCTGCGTGGATTAACCTTGCGCAGGAACCCTTGGACTTTCGGCGACAGTGTTTCTCGCA